>NZ_JBGONI010000013.1:0-108552 GCF_041439035.1 Vibrio sp. 1F263
TTGCTCTGAACCCAGACGGTGTTTTCCTTTCAAATGGCCCTGGTGACCCAGAACCATGTACTTACGCAATTGAAGCAACAAAAGTGTTCCTAGAAAAAGGTTTACCAATCTTTGGTATCTGTCTAGGTCACCAGATTCTTGCTCTTGCGTCAGGCGCTAAGACAGTGAAAATGAAGTTTGGTCACCACGGTGCAAACCACCCGGTTAAAGATTTAGATCGTGATGTTGTGATGATTACTTCACAAAACCACGGCTTTGCTGCTGACGAAGATACGCTTCCAGAGACATTACGAGCGACTCATAAGTCTCTATTTGATGGTTCTCTACAAGGTATCCACCGTACAGACAAACCAGCATTTAGCTTCCAAGGTCACCCAGAAGCAAGTCCAGGTCCAGAAGATGCGGCGCCGCTATTCGACCACTTCATTGAATTAATTAAACAGCACACAGCGTAATCCGGAGTAGTAGATAATGCCAAAACGTACTGACATTAAAAGTGTTCTAATTCTAGGTGCTGGTCCGATTGTTATCGGTCAAGCATGTGAGTTTGATTACTCTGGTGCTCAAGCTTGTAAAGCACTTCGCGAAGAAGGTTACCGAGTTATTCTTGTAAACTCGAACCCAGCGACAATCATGACTGACCCAGACATGGCTGATGCGACTTACATCGAACCTATCCAATGGGAAGTGGTTCGTAACATCATCGCTAAAGAGAAGCCTGATGCAGTTCTACCGACAATGGGCGGCCAAACTGCACTTAACTGTGCGTTAGATTTAGAAAAATACGGCGTACTTGAAGAGTTCGGCGTAGAGATGATTGGCGCAACTGCTGACGCTATCGATAAAGCTGAAGACCGCTCTCGTTTTGATAAAGCAATGAAAGCTATTGGTCTTGAGTGTCCAACGGCTGATACAGCGAAAACGATGGAAGAAGCTTACAAAGTTCAAGAAATGGTTGGTTTCCCTTGTATCATTCGTCCATCGTTTACGATGGGTGGTACAGGCGGTGGTATCGCTTATAACAAAGAAGAATTTGAAGAAATTTGTCGTCGTGGTTTGGACTTGTCTCCAACCAACGAACTTCTAATCGATGAGTCACTTATCGGTTGGAAAGAGTACGAGATGGAAGTGGTTCGCGACAAGAACGACAACTGCATCATCGTATGTGCGATTGAAAACTTTGACCCAATGGGTATTCACACGGGTGACTCGATCACCGTGGCTCCTGCTCAAACGCTAACAGACAAAGAATACCAACTAATGCGTAACGCTTCTCTAGCGGTACTGCGTGAGATTGGTGTTGAAACGGGTGGCTCAAACGTACAGTTTGGTATTAACCCGAAAGATGGCCGTATGGTTATCATCGAGATGAACCCACGTGTATCTCGTTCTTCTGCACTTGCTTCTAAAGCAACAGGTTTCCCAATCGCTAAGATTGCAGCGAAACTGGCTGTTGGCTTTACGCTAGACGAGCTAATGAATGACATCACTGGTGGCGCAACACCAGCATCATTCGAACCAACAATCGATTACGTAGTAACTAAGATTCCTCGTTTTAACTTCGAGAAGTTTGCAGGTGCTAACGACCGTCTAACGACTCAAATGAAGTCGGTTGGTGAAGTTATGGCTATCGGTCGTAACCAACAAGAATCTCTACAGAAAGCACTTCGCGGTCTAGAAGTTGGCGCAACTGGTTTTGACGAAATGGTCGACCTAGATGTACCTGACGCTCTAACGACGATTCGCCATGAGCTTAAAGAAGCTGGTTCTGACCGTATTTGGTACATCGCAGATGCTTTCCGTGCTGGTATGTCAGTTGATGGTGTATTCAACCTAACGCAAATTGACCGTTGGTTCCTAGTTCAAATCGAAGACATCGTAAAACTAGAGCAAGAACTTAAAGCGAAAGGTTTTGCTGGTCTGAATAAAGACGAGCTAATGAAGCTTAAGCGTAAAGGTTTTGCTGATGCTCGCCTGTCTAAGATTCTAGGTGTGGCTGAAAGTGAAATTCGTCGTCTACGTGACCAATACGATATTCACCCAGTCTACAAGCGCGTAGATACGTGTGCGGCTGAGTTCTCTTCTGATACGGCTTACATGTACTCATCTTACGATGACGAATGTGAATCGAACCCAACAGACAAAGAGAAAATCATGATCTTAGGCGGCGGTCCAAACCGTATCGGCCAAGGTATTGAATTCGATTACTGTTGTGTACATGCATCTCTAGCACTACGTGAAGATGGCTACGAAACAATCATGGTTAACTGTAACCCTGAGACAGTTTCGACAGACTATGATACGTCTGACCGTCTGTACTTTGAACCAGTAACTCTGGAAGACGTACTAGCAATCGTTCGTGTTGAGAAGCCAAAAGGCGTTATCGTTCAGTACGGTGGTCAAACACCACTGAAACTGGCTCGTGAGCTTGAAGCTGCTGGCGTACCAATCATTGGTACTAGCCCAGACGCAATCGACCGTGCAGAAGACCGTGAGCGTTTCCAAGTTGCTGTTGACCGTCTTGGTCTTCTACAACCAGAAAACGCGACAGTAACAACAATGGAGCAAGCGGTAGAGAAATCTCGTGAAATCGGCTTCCCACTGGTTGTACGTCCTTCTTACGTACTTGGTGGTCGAGCGATGGAAATCGTATACGACGAGCAAGACTTACGCCGCTACTTCAACGAAGCAGTTAGCGTTTCAAACGAATCTCCAGTACTACTTGATAGCTTCCTAGACGATGCTGTTGAAGTGGACGTTGATGCGATTTGTGACGGTGAGCGCGTTGTTATTGCGGGTATCATGGAGCATATCGAGCAAGCGGGTGTTCACTCAGGTGACTCTGCATGTTCTCTTCCGGCTTACACGTTAAGCCAAGAAATCCAAGACGTAATGCGTGAGCAAGTTGAAAAGCTAGCGTTCGAGTTGGGTGTTCGTGGTCTAATGAATACGCAGTTTGCTGTTAAGAACAACCAAGTGTACCTAATCGAGGTTAACCCTCGTGCAGCACGTACAGTGCCGTTCGTATCGAAAGCAACAGGCGCAGCAGTCGCTAAGATTGCAGCTCGTGTGATGGCAGGTCAATCGTTAGAGTCTCAAGGCTTTACGAAAGAAATCATCCCACCATACTACTCAGTGAAAGAAGTTGTTCTTCCGTTCAACAAATTCCCTGGTGTTGACCCACTATTAGGCCCAGAAATGCGCTCTACTGGTGAAGTTATGGGTGTTGGTGCAACGTTTGCTGAAGCATACTCTAAAGCTGAATTGGGTTGTGGTCACATCTACCCTGAAGGCGGTCGTGCATTGCTTTCTGTTCGCGAAGGCGACAAAGAGCGTGTTGTTGACCTAGCATCTAAGCTATCTAAGCTTGGTTACCAGCTAGACGCAACTCACGGTACAGCTGTTATCCTTGGCGAAGCGGGTATCAACCCACGTCTAGTAAACAAGGTACACGAAGGTCGTCCTCACATTCTTGACCGTATCAAGAACAACGAGTATACGTACATCGTGAACACTGCAGCTGGCCGTCAAGCGATTGAAGATTCTAAAGTTCTTCGTCGTGGCGCACTGGCTGAGAAAGTGAACTACACGACTACGCTAAACGCTGCATTCGCGACTTGTATGGCGCACACTGCAGACGCGAAAACGTCAGTAATTTCAGTTCAAGAGCTACACGCACAAGTTAAAGCTTTTCAAGCTTAATTGACTCACGTGTTTCGCTGTTAAGCGGATATAAATGCTCAAAGCCCACTCTTCGGAGTGGGCTTTTTTATGTCTGTCATCTGGTGTCGGTAAATGGTGAAAATCTGGTAATGGCTAAATGATGAAAATTTGGAATAGGTTACAATCTTGTGTTTCGTTGTTGATTGTTTGCTCACGGTGGTAAGTTGTCGCTACACGAGAATTTAAGGCGTTGGGTATATGGAAATCACTCTAGAAATATTGGCTATCTTGTTTGTTGTTGCAACGGCGGCAGGCTTTATTGATGCAATGGCTGGCGGCGGTGGATTGTTGACTCTACCTGCATTGCTAGCGGCCGGAGTGCCACCAACGCAAGCACTGGCAACCAACAAACTTCAAAGCTCATTTGGCAGCTTCTCTGCCAGTTGGTATTTCGTTCGCAACGGTATCGTTAGTATTAAAGAGATGCGCCTCGCGATCTTTTGTACTTTTATTGGCTCTGCAATTGGCGCCGAGTTAGTCCAGCACATTGATGCGAGTTTACTGACTAGCGTGATACCGCTGCTGCTTATCGCTATCTCTCTTTATTTCCTGTTAGCACCCCAAACTAGAGCGTCTGAAGGAAAGCAGAAGATCTCTGAGGCGATGTTTGCTTTGTGTATTGGTGGCGGTGTTGGCTTCTACGATGGCTTTTTTGGCCCAGGAACAGGTTCTATTTTCACCGTTTGTTTTGTCGCTATCGGCCATTTCTCTTTAGTGGATGCAACGGCACGTACTAAGGTTCTTAACTTCACATCGAATATAGCCGCATTGATCTTCTTTATTTTGGCTGGCTTGCCAATTTGGGAGTTGGGATTAGTGATGGCAGTTGGTGGCTTTATGGGCGCTCAACTTGGCGCTAAAGTAGTGGTGACAAAAGGGCAGAAATGGATTCGCCCTCTTGTGATCGTGATGTCGATGTTAATGGCGTCTAAACTGCTTTGGGAACAGCATCAACAATGGATTCTATCAGTATTTTAACCCGTGGAGACTGATAGCTATTTGGCCTTACACAGATATGAATCGGTCTAATCAATCCTTGCAATTCGGGAAAGCTAAACAGGTATTGAGGCTCAATATTGAGTGTCTTTACGATAGAGAGCGGGATCAAAGCCGGCCCCGTTCCTCCCAACGCTAGCTGGGCTGCTGCGGTGTAGGCATCCATCTCCATCAAGGGTTTGATGCCGAACTTTTCAAGCACAGATAACTGGTACGAGTTTGCTGGATTGGTCATATCGTTAGTGATGACCATTGGAGGAAGCTCCGTTAACGGCGACTTACTTACTATGTAAAACGGCTCATCAAACAGGTGGAATGTCATCAACCCATGATGCGGCGGCAATAAGCCAGCACACAACCCCAAAGTCGCCTTGCCCGATTGCACTCGCTCTATGATTCTCGGTGTGTGGTTGGTGGTAATGGTGATGTACTTATCTTGCTGGATAAATTGGCCCATCATTTCACCTAAATAACCGGCTATCAGAGACTTAGAGCTATCTAAAGTAATGAGAGTGGTATCTTCCAACTCTTGCTGTTCATAAATAAGCCCTCTAAGTTCATTGAATGCGGGGCCAATACTCTCGATGAGTGCGATCGCATCCGGCGTCAGTTTTATCTGTCTGCCACTCGGTTCTATGAGTTTCTTACCTAACTTCTTTTCTAAATTAGCAATCCGTTTGCTGACCGCTGATTGGCTGATATAAAGCAAACTGCCGGTGCGGCTCATGGTCTTTGCTTTGCTCAACACCAATAGAGTTTCGATTCCTTCGAGTAACATTGAGTGATATTCATGAAAGTTGGGAATGATTGAACCAAGTTACCTTAAACGCCATTCATTCTCTAGTCTGAGCTCATAGATATTAAATAAGCTAGGTTCTTTTAACTAGGCTCGCGATGCGTTGCCCAAAATAGAAAGCGGTTTTAAGATCATTACTATGGATGTGATTATTGGTGCTCTCAGCCGTCTGATCATCACTGGCGACCAAACCAATACTAGAACCGGTGCGATTCAAACCTAAGTCATCGATATGCTTTGAGATATCAAGCCCTGCCCAAACCATGCCATGCTGACAAGCCAGAGTGAAAAAACTTAACAAGGTTTGTTGTTGCTCACCGTTCAGGCTACCACCAGTAGTGAAACCTGCAGCGAGCTTATTTCGCCATGCTTTTTTACAGTAGGTATCACTGCTCGCATCCATAAAGCTTTTAAACTGTGCGGCTGGTGACCCCATGTAAGTTGGAGCACCAAAGATAATCGCATCACAGCTGTCTAATGCGTTGAGCTTGTCGTCATTGTCATACCTTCCTTCGACTATTTCAGACGAGAGGACTTCAATGAGCAGTGCTGAGTCAGGTTGTTGAGTGTTAATACCTTCAGCGATTGTCTCAGCGACTTGCTTGGTCGCTCCATTCTTAGAGAAGAAAACAATGCCTACTTTATTGATACTCATCTTGAACTCCCTTTTACCAATGTTAGTAAATAAATTAGTTTATAAAGTTATTTGTTTATTAATATAGCCTGTGAATTGGATAAGTAAACAAAAAAGATTACTAACATAGTAATGAATGAGCTAACTAGAGTGTTAGGAAAGGAGGGGATCTTTGAATAATAGAAATAGAGGGGATAAGTGATTTGAAAGCGAATTAAAAAAGGCTCCTTTGCGGAGCCCATTTCTATTTTGTAACGCTAGCCTATTTGATAGCGAAGGTTGGCAATGACAAGTGCCAGCGAATAGCGCCAAGCCTAATCAATAGTGTCGTAAACACACCGGCTAAAAAGGCAGTTTCTGAGTCGTGCCCCATGGTAATTGCCATGGTATGGAAGGCGCCGCCAATGATACAAGCAGTTGCGTAGACTTCACTTCTTAGGATCATTGGGACTTCACGAGCAAGTACGTCACGGATAATGCCGCCACCACAGCCGGTGATCACACCCATGATAATAGCAACCAATGCAGAATCTTGATAAATCAGTGCTTTCTCAACACCAATGCCAACAAATACAGCTAAGCCTATCGCATCACATACTGGCAGGATCCACCAGGCCAGACGCTTGGGACGTCTTACTATAATCATGGTCAGCAAGCAGGTGGTGATGATGACCCAAAGGTAGGTGGTATCGGTGATCCAAAACACGGGAGTTGCACCCAATGCCATGTCACGAATTGTACCGCCGCCAATCGCGGTTACGCTACCTAAAACGGCGACACCAAAGGGATCCATCTTAAGACGGCCAGCGACAAATACGCCCGAGACAGCAAAAATGGCAGTGCCAAATAAATCGATAATATAAAGCAGCATGGAGTCCATGATACTGGTGCTCTTATGGTTGAAATTGTAGGGACAGGTCGGTGGCGAATTGTACGAAAAAACGCAGCAAATAGTTAGTGATTTTGCCTAGCTCTATCGAAGAAATCGCATACTTGTTGGATCGCTTTCAAAGTTCTCGTCGTCGGGCGATTAATCCAGTCAGAATTAAGTGACCAAATTTGATTTTGAGCGACTGCTGGGATCTCGTCCTCCCAAGTTTGCCACATGGTTCCATTCTCAATTGCATGCTGAGAAGTGAAGATCACTTGCGGTTTCCTTAATACAACTTGCTCAATACCAACTTGAGGATAAGGAGAAGCACTGTCTTCGAAAATATTGTGGCCGCCACAAAACTCAAACACCTCACTTGGCCAGTGCCCTTGAGCAACAGTGATGATCGGCTTCTCACTGAGCTGATAAAAGTAGTCTACGGGTCCGGCATCTTTATATTTTAGTCTCAACGCGTTGAGCTGCTCTCTGTATTGTTGAGCGTTATTTTCGCCAATACTTGGATCGCTTGCGAATTGGCTAAGTTGCTCAATATTGGTCGCGATGTTATCTAGGCTCTTGGTTTTTGAGTAATAAATATTAAAACCAAATTGCTCCAGTTTCGCGAGTTCTCTGGGCGGGTTTCCAGCTGGCCATGCGAGAATGAGATCAGGTTGCAGGGCGATGATCTTCTCAACCTTGATGCCTTGGTAATTCGCCACTTTCTCTAGTTTGTCAGCTTGTAGTGGATAATCACTTCGCTCACTCACCGCAACAAGCTTATCACCTAAACCAGCGCTGTATGCGAGTTCAGTGGCATGAGGAGCAAGGCTAACCACACGTTGAGCTGGTTGAACTTTTTCTGAAGTCAGTAGTGTTTCTTCTGCAAATGACAAAGGCAGCCATAAGCTGGAAAACAAAATAGTAAGGCTTGTAACAAGTGCTGATGGTTTCACTCTAAATCCCTTGGTGAACAAATAGTAAGATTAGGCTTTGTAAAAATATCCAGATAGCGATGCGACCAAACAGCAGTTTTTGAACTTGAGACAAGTGCAGCGCTGAAGGGGCGACTCTGCCGCCTAATTTTGCTCGAATAGCTTTGGTGTTGTCGTAAATCGCAGGACCGCCCAGTGACAGCTCAAGCTTGTTGCCGACAGCTGTAATCAACCATGCAGGGCCGGGCAATGGCCAAGAGCGACTCTGAACGAGCATCATCTTGAATGTGTGAGACGCTTTATCGCCACATACAATCATCAAGGCAAACAAGCGCATTGGTATGAATTCTAGGATAGCGACAATCTTGATTGCCGTTGATCCAAATGGAGAAAATCGCTTTCGACTTGGTGACCATGCACGCGCTAACTCAACAATCAGGCGATACATTAACGCGGCGATTCCACCACCAATGGCGTACCAGAATAAAACACAAACCACATTACGAGCGTAACCCATGATGATAGTTTCAGCCGCGGCTTTGCCAAGTCCAAGTGATGACAGTGATTCAGTTTGACGGTTAACAATCGGAGCCAATAACTGGCGAGCCGCGGCTTTATCTTCTCGGCCAAGTGCTTTGATCAACTGATTTGCCAACTTTTCATTGTTACGCCAATCAATAGCGAGTAACAACAGCGCTAATTCAAACAGTTGTGATTGCCAAACCAGTGGCTGCAGTGCCAATAGAATAACCAGAGTCGGCAAGACCATTAACCCCCAAGCTAAAGTGCCTGAGATTAAGCTTTGGGAATAATTTTGATTGTTATTAACCTTGGTTGCTAAAAGTTCAGCAAACTTATGCCATAAGGTCGTGGGATGTGCGGCATGGGGGATAGGTAAAATTAAATGAAAAAGCAGTGCTCCCCACATTACAAGGAGCACGCCATTTGCAAATACCTGATCAAACAGTGTTTGCATGTCTAGTCGCTTACTTTAGTAGGGCAACCATCTTGATAACCATCTCAGAAGAGCTTTGTGCTGCTAGTGGCAGGAACTCTTCGAAGCTCATTGGTGATTCTTTGTCTGCAACGTCAGAGATTGCACGAACAACCACGAATGGTACTTGGAATTGGTGACAAGCTTGAGCGATAGCCGATGCTTCCATCTCTACAGCAACCACTGATGGGAAGTGCTTGCGGATGAACGCTTGACGTTCTGCTGTGCAAACAAATGCGTCGCCAGTACAGATAAGACCGCGAACGGCGTGCTTATCTTCCATTTGTGCTAGAGCTTGTTCAGCAACAGCCATCAGTTTGTCGTCAGCTTTGAACGCTGCTGGTTGACCTGCCATTTGACCAATTTCGTAACCGAAAGCTGTAACGTCAGCATCGTGGTGACGAACTTCAGTAGAGATAACCACATCGCCAAGGTTCAGTGTTGAATCAAAACCGCCAGCAGAGCCAGTGTTTAGAACGACATCTGGTTGGTATTCACTTAGCAGGATTGAAGTACCAACAGCGGCTGCTACTTTACCAATGCCTGATTGAAGCAAAACAACGTCAACACCATTTAGCTGACCAGAGAAAAAGGTACAACCGCCTTTATTAACTTCAGTAATGTCTGAAATTGCTGCTTTTAGGATCGCAACTTCTTGCTCCATTGCGCCAATGATGCCGATTTTCATGTGTAGTCTCTTAATAAAAAATATTTAAACAGTAGAGCGAAATTGTAACATGGAAGAGAAGTGTCGAGCGACTGCCCAGAAGCACTTCTCATCCGAATACAGACGATTTATCTGTGTATTCTTTTATCTATTTGATTAAGCCTTCGCTTTTCAAGCTAGCACGAAGTTGTTCAGCACGTTTTCGGTTTACGCCAAAGTCAGAATGGCCAGTGCGAGACTCTGAACGCACGATCAGTTTGCCATCAGTGATCTTAAGCTCTAAGTCATCGACAAAGCGCATGATACGCGAGGTGCATTCAACACGTAGGTAGTCTTCCGTTTTACTGGCTGTTTTTGCGCCCGGTAAGGTCAGCGCAACCTGCTCAATGGCATCTAATTTTGCTGAATCTGATAACTCAAACAAGGCCAATGCATGCTGTTCACGGTCATCTTGAGTTGAAACGCAGTTTGGTTTGTCTCCACAAGGTGATGAAGTTCTGTCTTTCATGTCCGTGATTCCTTGGCTGCAAGCGGTTAGAGTTAAAAGAGATAGAGAAAGGAGAGCGGCTTTTTTCATAGTGTTTCCTATGGCTTGTTTTTAATTCTAATTGTAGTTATCGGTATTGGCTTATTTGTAATTGTTTTACGTATTTTCGTGATGCTTGTGATAAACGAATCTAATTCAAAAAAGGATCCATCATTGGATCCTTTTTTATAGTAACGAACTGAGTAATAAAGGAAACCCAATCACACTTCTAGGTAATCCAAGATCCCTTCTGCGGCTTTACGGCCTTCATCGATAGCGGTTACCACTAAGTCAGAGCCTCGAACGGCATCGCCACCAGCGAATATCTTGCTGTTGGTGGTTTGGTATTGAAACTCTTGTTTGCCGGGAGCCTTGATGCGACCCCATTGGTCGAGCTCTACACCAAATGGTTCTAGCCATTCCATTGCATGAGGTTGGAAACCAAATGCCATGATCACGGCATCAGCCTCAAGAACATGCTCACTGCCTTCAACCGGTTCAGGACGACGGCGGCCTGCCTCATCTGGTTCACCCAAGGCTGTTTTCATCACTTTAACGCCAGTCACATGACCGGATGAATCGGTTTCCAGTGCTAATGGTTGAAGGTTGAACATGAACTTCACGCCTTCCTCTTTCGCATTTTTCACCTCTCGGCGAGAGCCCGGCATGTTCGCTTCATCTCGGCGATAAGCACAAACAACATTAGCAGCGTGTTGACGAATCGACGTTCGGACACAGTCCATTGCAGTATCACCACCACCAAGCACGACTACTTTCTTGCCTTTCATGTCGATGAATGGCGTTGGGTTATCCAGTTCCATGACCTTGTAGGTATTGGAAACAAGAAATGGTAGGGCATCATAAACGCCCGGAGCTTCTTCGTTGTCTAATCCAGCACGCATATTTTTATAGGTGCCGACACCTAAGAAAACGGCATCATAATCATCGACAAGTTGTTGTAGTTGAACGTCTTTGCCGACTTCGGTATTCATTTTAAATTCGACCCCCATACCACTAAAGATACGGCGACGGTTTTCCATGATGCCTTTCTCAAGCTTGAACGATGGGATACCAAACGTCAGCAGGCCACCGATCTCAGGGTAGCGGTCAAATACCACGGCCTTCACACCGTTTCGAACTAAGATATCAGCTGCTGCAAGACCTGCTGGGCCTGCGCCGATGATCGCGACCTTTTTGTCGGTCCATTCAACGTGAGACATGTCTGGCTTCCAGCCCATCTCAAACGCTTTGTCATTGATGTATTTTTCAATGTTGCCGATGGTTACTGCGCCGAAATCATCGTTGAGGGTACAAGATCCCTCGCACAGCCGATCCTGAGGACAAACTCGTCCACACACCTCAGGTAAGCTGTTGGTTTGGTGAGACAGTTCAGCGGCTTCGATAATGCGCCCTTCATTGGCAAGCTTAAGCCACTGAGGGATGTAGTTATGAACTGGACATTTCCATTCACAGTAAGGGTTACCACAGTCTAAACAACGGTCAGCTTGCGCTTTGGCTTGTTGCTTAGTGAAAGGTTCGTAGATCTCTACAAACTCAATCTTACGTATCTTGATTGGTTTCTTCGCTGGGTCTACGCGATTCACATCAATAAATTGGTATACATTCTGGCTCATGATTGGCTCCTTCCAATTATTGCGCTTGAACACGAAGTTCAGCAGAGCTACGGCTTTGGTGACCGAGCAAGGTGTTAAGATCCGCCGTCTTTGGCTTCACTAGGTAGAACTTCGGAATCCATTCATCAAAGTTCGCCAGAATAGCTTCAGCGTGTACTGAGCCAGTCTCTTCTAAGTGCTCTGCAATCAGGCCGCGTAGATGTTCTTGGTGGATAAATAGATCAGACAGAGAAAGCGCTTCGACCGATTCGTTGTTCACACGGCCTTGGAAGTCTTCATTCTTATCCATGACATAAGCAAAACCACCCGTCATACCCGCGCCGAAGTTGACGCCAGTTGCGCCAAGAATGGCAACAATACCGCCAGTCATGTATTCACAGGCGTTGTCACCCGCACCTTCAATCACAGCAACGGTACCTGAGTTACGCACGCCAAATCGTTCGCCCGCAGTACCTGCGGCAAATAGCTTGCCTCCGGTTGCGCCATACAGACAAGTGTTGCCTATGATGGTCGCTTCGTTACAAGTAAATGCGGTGCCTTGGTGCGGCTTGATAACCACTTTGCCGCCAGCCATGCCTTTGCCAACATAGTCATTGGCATCGCCTGTCAGATATAGCTCTACGCCTCCGGCGTTCCAAACCGCAAAGGATTGGCCTGCTGTACCATCGAGATACAACTTAATTGGTGAGCCAGCCATACCTTGGTTACCGTAACGTTTGGCAATTTCACCAGAGATACGAGCACCAATCGAGCGATCGGTGTTGATCACGTTGTAGTAAAGGCTGGTGGATTGACGTTTCTCAATCGCATCAATTGCATCATCAAGGATCTGTTGGTTGAGCTGAGCCTTATCAAATGGTGCGTTTGGCTCAGTCCAAAACAGTGGGTGACCTTCTGGAGATACTGGAGCTTCGAGTATTGAAGAGAGATCGAGTTTGCTCTGTTTCGCAGTGAGGCCTTGAACGGCTTCAAGCAAGTCAGTACGACCAATCAGATCAGTAAGTTTCTCTACGCCAAGTTCTGCAAGGTACTGGCGAACTTCATCGGCTAGGCCGGTAAAGTAGTTCACCACCATGTCTGGTAGGCCTTTGAAGTATTCACGACGTAGGGTTTCATCTTGAGTCGCCACACCCGTCGCACAGTTATTTAGGTGACAAATTCTTAAGAACTTACAACCCATGGCGACCATTGGTGCGGTACCAAAACCAAAGCTCTCTGCACCTAAAATCGCGCCTTTAATGACGTCGAGGCCGGTTTTTAAACCACCATCGACTTGCAGACGGATCTTATGACGAAGTCCGTTGGCAACTAGTGCTTGTTGAGTCTCGGCTAAGCCAAGCTCCCAAGGACAACCTGCGTATTTCACTGAAGTCAGCGGGCTTGCCGCGGTACCACCGTCGTAACCGGAGATCGTAATCAAGTCGGCATAAGCTTTCGCTACACCCGTAGCAATGGTGCCTACACCCGGTTCAGATACTAACTTTACTGAAACCAAGGCGTTAGGGTTAACTTGCTTAAGGTCGAAAATCAGCTGCGCCAGATCTTCGATAGAATAAATATCGTGATGTGGAGGAGGAGAGATCAGAGTCACGCCTTGAACTGAGTATCTCAGCTTAGCGATTTCTGCCGTGACTTTATGACCCGGTAGTTGACCGCCTTCGCCTGGTTTCGCACCTTGTGCGACTTTGATTTGTAGAACATCCGCATTGGTTAAGTAATGTGGCGTCACACCAAAACGACCAGAAGCTATCTGTTTAATTCGTGAGTTGCGATCAGTCCCAAAGCGTCGTGGATCTTCACCACCTTCACCAGAGTTGGAATAACCACCTAAGCGGTTCATCGCCATGGCCAGCGCTTCATGAGCTTCTGGGCTCAAGGCACCAATCGACATGGCTGCCGAGTCGAAGCGTTTAAAGAGATCGCTACTCGGCTCGACTTGTTCTAGAGGTAGAGGTTGATCGGCTTTTTTGAGGCTCATTAAGTCGCGCAGCATAGCAGCTGGGCGAGCATTAACTTGCTTCGCAAAAGATTGATAATCTGATGTTTCGCCTGTCTTTACGGCGGTTTGCAAGGTACTGACTACATCTGGGTTGTACGCGTGGTATTCGCCGCCATGTACATATTTGAGTAAGCCACCATGTTCCAGTGGTTTACGCTTAGTCCATGCTTTACGAGATAGATTATAGATATCTTGTTGGAAGTCGCTAAAGCTAGCGCCTTGGATACGAGTCGTTACGCCACGGAAACACAAATCAACGACATCGGTATGTAAGCCGACCGCCTCAAATAACTGCGAGCAGCGATACGAAGCAATTGTCGATATACCCATCTTCGACATGATCTTATACAGACCTTTGTTGATGCCGTTTTGGTAATTTTGCAATGCAGTGCGATAGTCTTTATCTAATGAACCCTCGTCCAACATTTTGCCCAGAGCTTCATAAGCGAGATACGGGTAAACCGCGGTTGCGCCGAAGCCAAGCAGTACGGCAAATTGGTGTGGGTCACGTGCGGTTGCTGTTTCAACTACTATGTTAGCATCACAACGCAGGTTGTTGTCTGCAAGTCGAGTTTGCACCGCACCGACCGCTATGGCTGCTGGAACGGGTAGCTTACCTTTCTCTAAACCTTTGTCTGAAAGCACAACCAAAACGGCGCCGTCACGTACATCTTGAACTGCACGATCACACAAGTCGTTGATGGCTTGTTCGAGCTCTTTTTCTGCTGGGTCATAGTGCATGCTAAGAATCGTATGGCCATAATGCTTTTGATTTAATTGCAGAAGTTGCTGCATATCAGAATAAAGCAGAACGGGTGAATCAAACGTCACACGGTAAGCATGCCCATCGGTTTCACAGAACACATTCATCTCTTGGCCGATACTGGTTGCCAGAGACATAACGTGTTTTTCACGCAAAGGATCAATCGGTGGGTTGGTGACTTGAGCAAACTTCTGACGGAAATAGTCGGTGATTAGGCGCTCTTTAGAAGACAGCACTGCCATTGGCGTATCGTCGCCCATAGAACCGACCGCTTCTTGTCCCATGTCACCGAGTACACGCAGTACTTGGTCTGACTCTTCGTTGCTCATTGCAAACTGTTTTTGATAGGTCTTTAGGGTGTCATCATCAAAATTACGCTTACCGACTTGGTCATCTGCTAGTGCGGAAAACGGTGTTAATTTGTGAACGTTCTTATCCATCCACTCTTTATATGGGTGACGGCCTTTAAGATCATTGTCGATCTCGTTCGACTGCCATAGCTTACCGCGACGCGTATCAATAACGAGTAATTCACCAGGGCCAACACGTCCTTTCTCTGCCACTTCGTCTGGCGCATAATTCCAGATACCGACTTCAGATGCCAAGGTGATTAGGTTGTCTTTTGTGATCACATAGCGAGCAGGGCGTAATCCGTTTCTGTCGAGGTTACATGCAGCATAACGGCCGTCAGACAGTACGATACCCGCTGGACCATCCCACGGTTCCATGTGCTTGGAGTTGAAATCGTAAAAGGCACGAAGCTCAGGATCCATGTCTGGGTGGTTTTGCCAAGCGGGCGGCACAAGCATACGCATCGCTCGGAATACATCCATACCACCGGCAAGGAATAGATCGAGCATGTTGTCTAAGCTTGAGGAGTCTGATCCTGTCTCATTCACAAAAGGTGCGGCCGTTTGTAAATCGGGCAGCAGCGGCGAAGAGAATTTATAGGCACGAGCCTTGGCCCATTGACGGTTACCCTCGATGGTATTGATTTCACCATTGTGCGCCAAATAACGGAATGGTTGAGCAAGTGGCCAACGCGGTTGTGTGTTGGTTGAAAAGCGCTGGTGGAACAGACATATTGCTGATTCCATACGTAAGTCAGCAAGATCGAGGTAAAATCGCGGAAGATCGGCGGGCATACACAAGCCTTTGTAGACCATGACTTGAGTCGACAGGCTACAAATATAAAAATCTTTGTCTTCGGTGATCTGCTTTTCAATTCGACGACGAGCGATATAAAGGCGTCGTTCAATATCGCGCTCACGCCAACCTGCTGGGGCCGAGATAAACACTTGTTGAATATTGGGAACAGAATCTTTGGCGATTGGGCCTAATACGTCGGTGTTGGTCGGCACGACACGCCAACCTGCAACGGTTAACGTTTCTTGAGCGAGTTCTTTATTGACGATGTCTTGCGCCGATTGCGCTTTGATTGGATCTTGGCTGAAGAAAATCATGCCGACAGCGTATTGCTTGCCGAGCTTGAAGTTATTCTCTTCAGCAATAATTCTGAGATAAGAGTCTGGCTTCTGTAGCAATAAGCCACAGCCATCTCCGGTTTTACCATCCGCGGCGATACCACCACGGTGTGTCATGCGATCGAGGGCTGAAATAGCAGTTCGCACCAACTTATGACTCGGTTGGCCTTCCATTTGCGCTATTAAACCAAATCCACAGTTGTCTTTTTCAAGACTAGGATCATATAGAGCCATTGCAATTCTCCCTTTTGCTTCGCTGTCATCCAGACAGTAAATGACTAACTATTCATGTACTTGTTATTTTTTATGAACTTGTTCTTATATAAACTGATAGTTTGTTTTTAGCTAGCTAAAACGTTATTGGTTGTGTTAACAAAACCGATTGGTTTTATTTTCATCAGCTTTACAACGTATAGCTAATTGTGTTTAAGGTCAAGTTCATGGTTAATTATCATGTGTAAACGCGATTAACCACGTAATAATCTGAAATAGTCGATGAAGATCAATGAGATATAAGAGCTAGATGTTAACGAGATTTAACATGCACAGCCGGAGTGATTGAGAAAGAGTTAAAGGCCAGATAGAAAAAAGGCTAGCATCGAGTGCTAGCCAAACATAAAAGTTAGGAAGGGTGTTGCTTTTCCTCTAGGCTAACGTCATCGACGCTAGCCCGAGAAATATTATGCGGAAAGCATGAGTGAATCTGCTTTCGCTTCTAAGTTTGAGTTACCCATTAAGAAGTCATCAATGGCAATTGCACATTCACGACCTTCATTAATACAACGTACAACCAGAGATTGACCAGTACGCATATCACCAGCAGCGAAAACGCCTTTCTGGTTGGTCGCAAAGCCTTCAGAAGCAACGTTACCACGCTCGTCCAGTTTAATGTCTAGCTGAGCAAGCACGCCTGTTGGCTCTGGGTGTAAGAAGCCCATTGCAAGGAATGCCATGTCACAAGGGATAACACGTTCAGAGTTCGCTACTTCATCAAAACCTGGACGTTCGCCTGGTTTTGCGTCTTGCCAAACGATGTCAGCGATACGAAGTCCGGTTACATTACCGTTATCGTCAGAGATGAACTCTTTAGTCAGGATGTTCCAATGACGTTCACAACCCTCTTCGTGAGAAGTGGTCGTTTTCATGATCATTGGGTATTGAGGCCAAGGCATATTTGCAGGGCGTTTCTCTGGTGGGATCGGCATGATCTCAACCTGAGTAATGCTTGCTGCTTTATGACGGTTTGATGTGCCCACACAGTCAGACCCCGTATCACCACCACCGATAACCACAATGTGCTTATCTTTAGCGTGAAGTTCTTCTGTCTTAAGATCTAGGTCGTTGGCACGGCGGTTGTTTTGACCAAGGAATTCCATGGCAAAGTGAACGCCTTTCAGCTCACGACCTGGGATTGGCAAGTCACGTGGAACCGTAGAACCACCCGTTAGCAATACCACATCAAATTCTTGGCGTAGCTGTTGAGCATTAACATCAACACCGATGTGTTGGTTCACTTTAAACTCAACGCCAGCTTCAGCCATTAGGTTGATCTTACGATCAATCACGTCCATACCCAGTTTGAAATCTGGGATACCGAAGCGAAGTAGACCACCGACTTTCTCGTCACGTTCAAATACCGTTACCGAGTGACCAGCGCTGTTTAGCTGCTCAGCTGCGGCTAAGCCAGCAGGACCTGAACCGATAACCGCGACAGTTTTACCTGTACGAGAGCGTGGTGTCTTAGGCTTTGCGTACCCTTCACGGTACGCAGTTTCTACAATCGTTTTCTCGATATTACAGATAGTGATTGGGTCTTGGTTGATGCCAAGAACACAGGCACTTTCACAAGGAGCAGGACAAACACGACCTGTAAACTCAGGGAAGTTGTTGGTAGAGCTTAGAATGTTCCAAGCCTCTTCCCAGCTGTCACGATAAACCGCGTCATTGAATTCTGGGATGATGTTACCAATCGGACAGCCGTTGTGACAGAAAGGTACGCCACAGTCCATACAACGAGATGCTTGAGTACTGATCTTTTCACCAAACTCTTCGTTAAGTACGAACTCTTTGTTGTCTTCAATTCGAACTGACGGGTCGAGCTTTTTTGGAAGCTCACGACCGTGTTCTAAAAATCCAGTAGGCTTACCCATTATACTGCCTCCACTTCTTCCGTTTGTGCCTGTTGTGCTTCAGCTTTACGCTTCTCAAGAACTGCTTTGTAGTCGCGTGGCATTACTTTAACTAGTGATGCGACACTTACTTCAAAGTTGTCTAGGAAAGACTGAGCAACTTCACTTCCTGTGAATTCAACATGCTTCGTTAGCATATCTAGTAGAAGATCTTTATCTTCTTGTTCAATTGGATCTAGGTCTACAAGTTCTGCGTTGAGCTTGGTTTCGAAGTCGCCTGCTTTATCCCAAACATAAGCGACACCGCCACTCATACCTGCAGCAAAGTTACGACCCGTTGAGCCAAGGATAATTGCCGCGCCACCTGTCATGTATTCACAACCGTGGTCACCAACACCCTCAACAACAACCTTCGCACCAGAGTTACGAACACAGAAACGTTCGCCAGCCATACCGCGAATGAAAGATTCACCTGAGGTTGCACCGTAGAAACATACGTTACCCACAACGATGTTGTCTTCAGCAACGATAGTAGATTTCGCATCTGGGTACAGTACCAAAGTACCGCCAGACAGACCTTTACCCCAGTAATCGTTCGCGTCGCCTTCTACTTCGAACTTAACGCCTTTCGCAAGGAACGCACCGAACGATTGACCTGCACTACCGTGGAACTTAACGTTCATTGGCTGTGGTAAACCTTGATCTTTGTAAACTTTCGAAATTTCATTCGATAGCATCGTACCCGCAGAGCGGTCCGTGTTGATGATAGGGAAGGTCGCATTCACGGCTTCGCCTTTCTCAAGCGCTGGAATGGCAGCTTGAATCAGTTTACGGTCAAGAACATCTTCTAGGTTGTGGTTTTGTTGTCTCTGGTTGTAGATACCGTCGTCTTCACGCGCCTGCTCAATGTGCAGTACAGGTGTTAGGTCGAGGTTCTTGTACTTCCAGTGACCGATGTCATCACGAACTTTAAGTTTGTGCGATTGACCAACCATCTCATCGATAGAGCGGAAGCCAAGTTCAGCCATTACTTCACGCAGACCTTCTGCCATGTATTGGAAGAACGTTACTACGTCTTCTACGCGGCCGTCGAAACGCTCACGCAGGGTCTTGTTTTGTGTTGCGATACCAACAGGACATGTATTCTTGTGACACTTACGCATCATGATACAGCCTTCAACCACTAGAGCTGCTGTTGCTACGCCCCATTCTTCAGCGCCAAGTAACGTTGCTACTGCAAGGTCTCGTGGTGTTTTCATCTGACCATCAGACTGAACAACGATACGGTTACGTAGGCCGTTTTTCAGTAGTGTTTGGTGAGTTTCCGCTAGACCCAGCTCCCAAGGCAGACCGGTGTGACGGATAGAAGACATAGGAGATGCACCCGTACCACCATCAAAACCTGCGATAAGTACCACGTCAGCTTTCGCTTTTGCTACACCCGATGCAATCGTACCTACGCCTGCTTCTGATACTAGCTTCACGTTGACACGGCCGTTACGGTTCGCGTTTTTCAGATCGTAGATCAGCTGAGCCAAATCTTCGATTGAGTAGATATCGTGGTGTGGCGGTGGAGAGATAAGACCTACGCCGGGAGTCGAGTGACGTGTTGCACCGATCCAATCATCAACCTTATCACCAGGTAGTTGACCACCTTCGCCAGGTTTTGCACCTTGAGCCATCTTGATTTGCAGCTCATCAGCGTTAGATAGGTAGTAAGACGTCACACCAAAGCGACCAGAAGCCACCTGTTTGATTGCTGAACGCTCCCAGTCACCGTTTTCTTTACGTTCGAAACGAGCTGGATCTTCACCACCTTCACCTGAGTTTGACTTCGCGCCAATGCGGTTCATTGCAACAGCCAGTGTTGAGTGAGCCTCATGTGAGATTGAACCAAAGCTCATTGCGCCGGTTGCGAAACGCTTAAGGATGTTCTCGATGGGTTCTACTTCCGCTAGAGGAATAGAGCCTGCAGGATTCTTGATGAAATCCAGTTGGCTACGTAGCGTTGCTGCGTTGTCGCCTTGGTCATCAACTGCTTTTGCGTACTTCTTGAATTGACCGTAATCTTTGTTACGCGTCGACTCTTGAAGTAGAGAAATCGTTTCAGGGTTGAATAGGTGCTTCTCGCCACGTTGTTTCCACTGGTAAACACCGCCAACATCAAGGATCTGAGCTGGGATTTCACGAGCTGGGTAACCAACACGGTGACGAACTAGCACTTCTCGTGCGATATCATCGATCGTTAGACCTTGGATACGAGAAACAGTACCAGTGAAGTATTTTTCAACCACTGACTTGCTTACACCAAGTGCTTCAAAGATTTGCGCACCGTGGTAAGACTGTAGCGTAGAGATCCCCATCTTAGAGAAGATCTTCAGTAGACCGCCGTTGACACCTTTACGGTAGTTATCGAATAACTCACGTGGGTGTACGTTTGGATCTAGCTTCTTTGTACGTTGCAGTTCAACAATCGTTTCAATAACTAGGTATGGGTTAACTGCGTTCGCACCGTAGCCGATTAGCGTTGCAAAGTGGTGTGTCTCGCGAGCATCGCCCGTTTCAACAACAATGTCACACTTAGCTCTTAGACCTTTACGGATAAGATGGTGGTGAACCGCGCCAACTGCCAGCATTGCTGGAATAGCGGCGTGGGTAGAGTTAACCGCACGGTCTGTCAGTAGGATGATAGAGTAGCCATCAATCACAGCGTCTTCTGCGTATTGGCAGATACGCTTAAGTGCGCGCTCTAACTTACCGTTGTCTCCGTTTGCTTGGAATACGATATCCAGCGTCTTCGCTTGAAGGTGCTCGTTATCGATTGCACGTAGCTTCTCTAACTCAGAGTTAGACAGAACTGGAGACTCAAGTTCTACTTTTTGACAGTGTTCAGGCGTTTCAGCAAGTAGGTTCTGATCCTTACCTAGGTAAGTGTTCAGAGACATAACCATACGCTCACGAATCGGATCGATTGGCGGGTTTGTTACTTGTGCAAATAATTGCTTGAAGTAGTTTGAAAGGTGCTGCGATTGATGAGAAAGAATCGCTAGCGGCCAGTCAGCGCCCATTGCAGAAAGTGGCTCGTAGCCTGTTTTTGCAAGAGGTAGAATGATTTCGTTTACTTCTTCAGAGCTCACACCAAACGATTGTTGTTTATGAAGCAACTTTTCTGGAGAAGGTTGGTTAAATTCGTTGTTCGCATCAGGTAGCTTTTTCAAGCTCAGAAGGTTCTCTTCAACCCATTTTTCGTAGGGTTGTGCTTTAGCAATACCGTCTTTCACTTCTTCGTCAGAAATGATGCGGCCTTGCTCAAGGTCAGCAACGAAGATACGACCTGGTTGTAAACGACCACGGTATTCAACATTTTCGGGAGCGATCTCAACAACACCAGATTCAGACGCCATCACTAGGAAGTCGTCTTTCGTTACTGTGTAGCGAGAAGGACGCAGACCGTTACGGTCAAGCGTTGCACCAACTTGAACACCATCAGTGAAGCAGACAGAAGCTGGGCCATCCCATGGTTCCATTACGTTCGCGTGGTACTGGTAGAACGCACGACGAGTTGGATCCATGTTTTTGTTTTCTTGCCATGCTTCAGGGATCATCATCATTAATGCGTGTGGCAGAGTACGACCTGAAAGAACAAGTAGCTCAAGCGCCATATCGAAGTTTGATGAATCCGAGCTACCTTCCTGACAGATAGGAAGCAGCATGTCGATTTCAGCTTGTGTAAACAGATCCGACTCTAGTATTGCTTCACGTGCTTTCATCCAGTTTAGATTGCCGCGAACCGTATTGATTTCGCCATTATGCGCTATGTAACGGAAAGGCTGAGCCAGACGCCAACGAGGGAATGTATTGGTAGAGAAGCGAGAGTGTACAAGTGCTAGAGCTGTCACCATAGTTGGGTTTTGCAGGTCTAGGAAGTACTGAGGAACTTGTTCTGTTGTTAGCTGACCTTTGTACACCAATGTCTTGTAAGACATAGAGTTGATGTAGAAGTCGTCACCGATGTTTGACACGCTTTCTAGGCATACACGAACAGTGTAGTTACGTAGAACATACAGTTTACGCTCAAGCTCTTCTGGTGTGATACCAGGGCCGCCAGAAATAAATACGTGTTCAAATTGAGGTTCAGTGCTTAGTGGGTCAGCACCAATCATTGAATTGTCAGTTGGAAGTTCTCGGTAACCGATCACTTCTAACTCAAGGCGCTGTGCATTGCGTTCTAGAATGTCACGACACTGTGCACGTTTGTATTCATCCTTAGGGAAAAGTACAACACCAACACCATATTTTTCAAAAGATGGCAGTTTAATTCCAAGCTTTACGGCTTCTTCTAGTAAGAATTCGTGTGGCTTCTGTAGCAGGATACCTGCACCATCACCAGAACACGGATCACAGCCTTGGCCGCCACGGTGTTCCATACGTGCAAGCATATCGAGTGCTTGAGTTACTACATCATGAGATTTGCGATTCTTAAGATGAGCAACAAAACCGATACCACAAGCGTCATGCTCCAATTCAGGAGTATACAGACCCTGTGAGTTCTGCTCTTGATCTACCATAGATACATCCTTCCAGTTAAATCTAGGCGCAACTTATTTGTATAAAGTCAGCCTTGTCCTTTTATATTTATGGGTCTAAACCTGCCTATGCTGGCGGTTTGAATCCTTTCCGTATCTCGCAGGAAAAGTATTGCGAGAAAAACAATCCTTAGTGATACCTGTTTATTTTTAACCACAAACTAGTGGTTTATATAGGTGGGAGTTAGATATCACCGACTTATTGGCAAGTTTTCGATGTAAGTAAACACTCAGAAATAGCCAATATGTGTAAGTATCCTACAATTTTGTCTAGGCGAATTGCAATGAAAGTTAACCGATGTAGACCATTTTTTTCGTTTTGTTTTGAATTTAATGCCTAACAAATGTGCAACATTAGGCAAATAGAGCTTATTTTTTGCATGTTTATTGATATTTGATAGGTTGCTCGCAAAAATCCTTGCGTAAACTAATTGGTCGAATTTTGCAGGGATGTAATTTTTTTTCAAAAAAGACTGATATTCATTCTTATTTACTTGAGTGCTTTGAAAATATGCAATTACACGAGTTAGTTAATACTATCGGCCAAGATCTCCAACGTCGTTATGGCGAGAAGGTTCACAAGCTGACACTTCACGGTGGGTTTAGTTGCCCAAACCGAGACGGGACAATTGGCCGTGGCGGTTGTACCTTCTGCAACGTAGCTTCTTTTGCCGATGAACAAACTCAAGTTCAAAGTATTGCTGATCAATTAACAGATCGTGCGGGTGAAATCGCTCGTGCCAAGAAGTATCTTGCTTATTTTCAGGCGTACACCAGTACTTACGCTGAGGTGCAGGTACTCAAGAATATGTATGAAGAGGCTCTAAAAGCACCCGGAGCAGAGATTGTTGGCCTTTGTGTTGGCACGAGACCAGACTGCGTGCCTGATGCAGTACTGGACCTGCTCGCGGAGTACGTTAAGCAAGGTTACGAAATTTGGCTAGAGCTCGGCCTGCAAACAGCCAATGATAAAACCCTCAAGCGAATTAACCGCGGACACGATTTCACTGTGTATGAAACGATCACCCAGCGCGCACGTGCTTTAGGAATCAAGGTATGTACTCACCTTATTGTCGGCCTGCCCAAAGAAACCAAAGCGGATAACCTTGAAACTCTAGAGAAGGTATTAGCAGCTGGCACTGATGGTATCAAGCTTCACGGGCTTCATATTGTTGAAGGCAGTACTATGGCTAAAGCCTGGAAGGCAGGAAAGCTAGAAGCACCAAGCCTTGAGGAGTACATTGATATCGCGAGTGAGATCATTCAACGCACACCAGCGGACGTGGTTTATCATCGTGTATCTTCTGCGGCGAGACGCCCGACACTACTCTCTCCTTTATGGTGTGAGAACCGTTGGTTGGCGATGACTGAGATTGGTCGTTCGCTTGATAAAACCGGCGCACAAGGCATTAAAACAGGCTTTGCATTCGAGTACACGCAACCTGTTTTAAACGCGACCAATTGATAGGGATGGGTGACTGTAGGTAACAGCAGATAAAACCAACAAATAGTGGTAACATTTCCCTCACAGAATTTATAAGTATAGATTGAGAGCAGATGGAACTGGTAATGACTTGGTTATGGGATAGGGCGTATGGCTACGGTATATATATCGTTGTTCTATTGCTGATAGGTCTCATCTGCTGGCATATTTATTTACGTTACCAGTCATATATTGAACAGCTTCTTCTTGCTACACCTTCACCTCTTTATTTTGTTGACATCCGAAGTGGCGAGATCTTGTACGCCAATCGCCAAGCCATGCAGTTGCTTGGTATCCGCCAAATAGGTACTCACTTTCGTTTTCCAACAGTGGAAGCTGAGAATAGTTTTCGTCATTACCTCACTGATCACATCAACTCTCGAACGTTTGAATATCTCTCGTCTTGGGTTCTTTCTGAATTTGAATCTTTTAAGATCAACTTGGTGGGTCGTAAGATCCACTTTAGAAGTAGAAAGGCTTGGATGATACATGCTTCCCCTTATAAAAGTACCAACGAAGAGATTTCCCAAGAGGTTCGTGATCTCAATGTTGCCCGTACCGCTTTGGATTCTTTATCTGAGTTGGTCTATGTCATCGATCAAAAGGGTGAATTGGTCGCGAGTAATCGAGCGTTTAAAAAGTTTTGGCATGGTCGCCCTGAAGAGGGCACTTTAAGTGTGTCTAGTGGTGCCTTAAAAGGTCGTGTCAGTGAGCGCTCATGGACCACAGACCAAGATGGTAAGGGGTGTCTCCTTGAAACCTATCAAAGTGTTTTGCTCTCGCAAAGTGGGGAAACCATAGGTACGCTCTCGATAAGTCACGATGTGACGGATTGGCATGACATGCAGCAACAACTGCGTGGGGAAATGGAAAAGCGTAAAGATACTGAAGTTGCACTTGCACAACGTGACACCATTTTACAAAACATCTTGGAAGCGAGCCCTGACTCGATTGGTATCTTCAACGAAAACATGGTTTACCAGGCGTGTAATAAGCCATTTGTGGCAGCGTTGGGTATTTCTGAAGTCAGTGATTTAGTGGGTAAACGTCTACAAGACGTAGTACCAAATAGCATTTATATGCGCGTATCAGAGAGTGATCATCAAGTGCTTCATCAAGGTAACTCGTTGCGTTACATCGACAAACTGGTTTCAAGTGATGGAGAGTTTACTTGGTATGATGTAGTGAAGTCGCCTTTTAGAGACCCTGCATCGAGTACCAATGGTGTACTGATCATGGCACGTGATATCACAGAACGTTACCTCGCCGAGCAGAAACTTGAAGAAGCCAATTTAGAGCTTGAGCGCCTCAGTTTTATGGATAGTTTAACTCAGGTATCCAATCGACGTCGCTTCGATGAGCAGCTGTCTACATTGTGGCATCATCATGTGCGTGAGAAATTGCCGTTGACGATTATGCTGTGTGACATCGACTTCTTTAAAGGCTATAACGATTTCTATGGACACCAACAAGGTGACGATGCTTTGATTCAGGTTTCACAAGCCTTTAAGCAGGTGTTGAATCGCTCTTCGGATTGCGTGGCTCGATACGGTGGTGAAGAGTTTGGCTTTATTCTCCCAAACACAACCACAGAAGGTGCGCTTATGGTCGCTCGTCGAATTCATGATGAAGTGCAAAAACTAGGATTAGCTCATGAGAAGTCGACAGTGTCAGACTCCATCACGGTGAGTATTGGTATTGTCTCTTATATACCAACACCTGATGACGAAATGGAGTCTGCTGTTGCCTTGGCTGACAGTGCGTTGTATCAAGCGAAATCTGATGGTCGAAATCGTTCGATAGTGCATCCATACTCTATTCACTAACTTTATAGAATGGGTAACTTAGTGACTCCGTCTTTTTCTTGTTTAGCATTTATATTACTTGGCTAATATTTATGTGGCTTGGCTAGTATTGATATTGCTTGGTTAGTATTAATATTGGTTGATTAACCTTCGATATTACCGCTAATCTCTTGCTGCGTGTGATGTAGCTAGCTTACCTACTTTCTTCAAACAAGGTAGAATGTTGCTAGTCTTATCGCGTGGAGCGCTAAATGAAACCCATGAAAAATCTTGCCCAGTATTACGTGGATCTGCTCGTAAAATTGGGGATTGTCCGCTTTTCTATCTTACTCGCCCTAGCGCTTGTTGCCCTTGCTGTTGTTGTACAAGTCGGTATCACCCTCGCACTCAAAGGTAATGTTGATGATATCGACATTGTCCGTTCGGTTTTCTTCGGTTTAGTGATCACACCTTGGGCGGTCTATTTTCTCTCAGTCGTGGTCGATCAACTGGAAGAGTCTCGCCAAAGGTTGGCTAAATTGGTCTCTAAGCTGGGTGACATGCGAGAGCGAGATCAAGAACTCAACAATAAACTGCAACTCAATATCGAAAAGCTCAACCAAGAAATTGAAGATCGTGAAAAAGCCGAAGAAGCGCGTGCAGAAGCAATGCATGATCTTGAGAACGAAGTGTTTCAGCGTGAGCGAACTCAGCTTGAATTAGCAGAACGTACGGCGCTGTTGCGTTCGTTTATCGATGCCTCGCCTGACCTCATTTATTATCGCAATGAAGATGGTGTGTTTTCAGGTTGCAACCGAGCGGTTGAAGAACTCACGGGCAAAACAGAAAAAGAGCTAGTTGGTTTGACGCCTTGGGATGTCTACAGCAAAGAGGTAGCCCAGCAAGTTGTTGAAACCGATAAGAAAGTCTTTGCTGACAACCAAGCTTTGACCTATGACCAATGGCTTGAATACCCCGATGGACGTAAGAGTTACTTCGAGCTGCGTAAGGTGCCTTTCTACAGTAAAGATGGTCGCCACCTTGGCTTGGTTGGTTTTGGTCGTGATATTACCGAGCGTAAAGAGCACCAAGAATCACTAGAGAAAGCCAGTCGCGATAAGACCACCTTTATCTCAACCATTAGCCATGAGCTAAGAACACCGCTCAATGGCATCATCGGCTTGAGCCGCATGTTATTGGATAGCCAGCTGACGACCGAGCAGCGTAAGCAGATGCAAACCATCAAGGTGAGTGCGGTGACACTGGGTAATATCTTTAACGATATTATCGACATGGATAAGTTCGACCGCCGTAAGCTTGAGCTATTCCCAACCCCTATCAATTTTGAAGATTTCGTTGTTGAGATCGAAAGCATTTCTGCGTTAATGGCAGAGCAGAAAGGGTTGAGGTTTGATCTAGAAAGATTGTCCGATCTCCCATCTGCAGTTGAGGTGGATGGTACTCGTCTTAGACAGGTATTGTGGAACCTTGTAAGCAACGCGATGAAGTTCACCAAAGATGGTGGTGTCGTGATGACGGTCAGCGCTGAAATTGATGGCGACTTTGCCAACATCACGATGGAAGTAGAAGATACCGGGATTGGTATCCCTGAAAGCGAAATCGAGAAGATCTTCGCGATGTACTATCAGGTAAAGTCGGGAACAGACAATTTACACGCTGTCGGTACCGGAATTGGTCTTGCTGTATCTCAACAGCTGATCAATATGATGGATGGTCACATTGAAGTCACCAGTGAAGAGGGGTTTGGTAGTACCTTTACGATTTCGATTCGAGTTCCAGTTAATCACGATACTCAGGCTTTGATCAAAACGCCAAGAAAGCAGTCCAACCTTAAGATTTTCATGGTCGAAGACATTGAGCTCAATATCACAGTAGCTCGTTCTTTACTTGAAAGCCTAGGGCATGAAGTGACAGTGGTAATGACGGGTAAAGAGGCACAAATCGTTTTCAACCCGAAAGATTATGACTTGGTATTACTGGATATCCAGTTACCAGATATGACTGGTTTCGACATTGCCCAATACTACCGCGAGAAATATAGCCAATTGCCGCCTTTGGTGGCATTAACCGCGAATGTATTAAACAATAAGCAAGAGTATTTCCAGAAAGGCATGGATGAAGCGATCAGTAAACCACTGTCGGTTCGTGCAATCCAGGATGTCATCAGCGAGTTGATTGAGGATGCCCCAGAGGTTATTGAGAAAGCCGAGGGCATTGATACAGTAAAGGATGTTGTAAAAGTAGCAGGTGTTGAGAAAGTAACAGCGAGTAAGCCGGCTCTTTCAACGATTGATACCACTTTGCTTGATATTGATATGCTAGAGTCTTATGTTGACATTGTCGGGTCGAAACCTGTTTTGGATAGTATCGTGATGTTTGAAGATATGATGCCGGAATATATGGAAATATTGAATTCCAATATGGTTGCGAAAGATCAAGACAGTATCGTTTCTGAGGCACACAAGATTAAAGGTGCAGCAGGTTCCATTGGCCTGAAACGCATACAGCAAGTTGCTCAGAAAGCTCAATCTCCAGATATGCCTGCGTGGTGGGAGAACATTTCAGATTGGGTTGATGAAATAAATAACGAATACCAAAATGATATTGAAGTCTTAAAGAGTTGGTTAAATCAAAGGTAGAAGAATGATGAAAAAATTAGCATTTGCCGCATGTGTAGTAGCATTAGCGGGTTGTTCTGCGCCACAAGTAGAATGGCAGCAAGATAATCAAGTCGAAGTATCTGCAGCGACAGTCACAATGAAAAGCAACCTGTGGCACAACAAAATGCCTACGATTGGGGAGGCTCAAGATAAGACTTTGCATGGTGCTATCTACCTAGAGTCTGACTCACAATTACCAGCAACACTTGCGGTTGAGAGTGTGACGGTTAAACAGGGTGCAGATACCTTGTTGGTAACTGCTGACGATCTAGATTTAAGAACACATAGTGAAACGCAGTGGGAAGTCGCTTTTGTATGGCAGTTAGAGATCGACAGTGATAAGCCTGTTGATGTTGCGATTGAACTCAAAGATGGCGAAACCGTGAAGTGGTTAGTAGAGAAAGACGTGAAGGTAGATACGGTTTACTAAAACCTTAGCGAACAATGAACAATAAAAAAGGGAGAATGCGTTGGCATTCTCCCTTTTTAATAACGATTGTTCACGCTTCGATTGCTAGAAGTACTAACTGTTTATAAGTACTAACTGGTTAGAGTGCTATCGGTTAGAAGTGCTAATCGACGGCAAGAACTAAACGGGCAGAAGCGCGAATCGAATTAGTCTTCTAGGTCACCACAAAAGCGGTAGCCTTCACCGTGAATCGTCGCGATGATTTCTGGTGTACCAGAAACAGATTCAAAGTGCTTACGAATACGACGGATTGTTACGTCTACAGTACGATCGTGTGGCTTAAGCTCACGGCCAGTCATCTTCTTAAGAAGGTCTGCACGTGTTTGGATCTTACCTGGGTTCTCACAGAAGTGAAGTAGAGCACGGAACTCTGAACGAGGTAGCTTGTAGCCTTCGCCATCTGGGCTAACCAGAGAACGACTGTTGATATCTAGTACCCAACCATTGAACTCGTACTTCTCAACGCTACGCTTTTCTTCTTGAACAGAGCTTGTGCTCATTGAACGGTTAAGAAGGTTACGTGCACGGATAGTCAGCTCACGAGGGTTGAAAGGCTTAGTGATGTAGTCATCAGCGCCGATTTCTAGGCCAAGGATCTTATCAACTTCATTATCACGACCAGTTAAGAACATAAGCGCTACATTTGCTTGCTCACGTAGTTCACGCGCAAGTAGTAGGCCATTCTTACCTGGAAGGTTGATGTCCATAATTACAAGGTTAACTTGGTTATCAGATAGCACTTGGTGCATCTCTTCACCGTCGCTAGCCTCAAAAACAGCATATCCCTCTGCTTCAAAAATACTCTTTAGAGTGTTACGAGTTACTTGCTCATCTTCAACGATAAGAATCTGCGGGGTTTGCATTTGGCGGTACCTAAATTTGTGACGAAACTGTGCTAATAGAATAAATTCTAGGCAAAACATAACATACAGGTAATGTATTTTTGATGATAACTTAAAGTTTTCAAAAAAACACTTACTTCCAGCTATCTGCCTTCCTTGAAGTATTGCCCAATAACGTAGATCCAGTACGCCTTTCAATCATTCTTTTAGTGATTTAAGAGGATTCTATAATGTTAACAGCATGCTAACAACGCGAGAATGTTAATTCCATTCACTTTGTTGATTTACATCAATTGCCGTATCGCAACAAACTTTAATAGTATGGCTACAACTTAACCAATGTTATGGTGACTATTTAGCACCAAAATAAGAATGATTATTCGAGATGTTTCGAACATCTTGCTTGCTAAAGACCGGACTATGAACCAAGGAAGCTGAAAGCTATCCTTAGAGTCTAGTAGATAAATATGCTCAATCAACTTTTATTTCGTATTAAATTGGGCATAGAACAATGAAAACAAAGGATTAATTTTAATAATATATAAAAGCATAGAGGCTCGCCTGACTTAATAGGTTTGCCTTACTCACGGAGGATATATGCACGATATAACACCTGACTTATGTGATGAGTTTGAAAGCAAAGTCACGCTACTGAATATGCCATTACAGAACTTCGGCCAGCGTGGTGCGTTCTGGGGAAAAATTGTAACAGTTCGTTGTTATCACGATAATTCCAAGGTTCGTGAGGTTTTAGAGACCGATGGCTGCGGCAAAGTACTCGTTGTAGACGGCAATGGCTCGTGTCAAAAAGCGTTACTTGGCGACCAATTGGCGATTCTAGCCATAGAAAATGGTTGGGAAGGCGTCATTGTGAATGGTGCGGTGCGTGATGTTGCGATGATGGCGCAGATGGATCTTGGTATTCAAGCTCTCGGAGCCTCTCCATTTAAAACCGAGAAGCACGGTGTTGGGCAAGTGAATGTGACGCTCTCTATACACAATCAACTGATTCAGCCCGGTGATTACATTTATGCCGATTGGAATGGTGTGTTAATTTCAACGGAATTGTTGATTGAATCTTAACGGGCTCATCGATAAAGAAGTGGGATAGATTAGAAGCGAAACCCTAATCCTACCTCAACACCTTGTTGCCACTCTTCATAATCAAGGGTGGCATGCATATCTAGATTATCGGTTAGCTGCACGCGGCTGGAAAGCTCTGCGGCTACCGATTTATCACTGTCTTCTGTTTCATTGTTATAGGTGTGTAGAGAGCTGTTGAAAGAGACTCTTTCGGAAAACTGATAACTAACACCACTCAAGAATCCACTCTCATATTTCAGTGCAGCAGTGTTGATTCGTGTACCGACATAAAGATCCACATCAGAAAACAAGCTATAAGAATAACCACTGTCTACTGTCCAAGTATCAAAGCTTTCACTCGATGCACTTTGCGTGGAGATAAAAAACTTATGGGCAGAGCTATCGATTTGACTGGGGAGCAAAGGCAAACTGCTCAGTAGCGGTAAACTGTTCGCTGAACAAACGACAGGCATAGCAAAGACTAAAAGAATAAGTAATCTCTTCATTTCCCACTCCTGATGTCATTATTATTGTTTTTCGAACGTTATTGTTCAATTAAAGCACAGGACTTGTATGTTCGCTGTACTATCGATAGAGCATTTTGTTATGACTATATATGCAACTGATTACTTATGTTTGTTTGATGAGTTAATCCAGTCTCTGAATGGCAGGTTGATGCAGGGTGTTTTATCTCTTAAATGAAGGTTTGCTCTGAAAAACGGTGTGAATGTAAAAAAAACGCAACTTTTCATTGACGCATAGTAGTAAAAATTGATACACGTAGAGTAAAGCACAAGCAGAGAATTTGATATGCAGCATGTAAGCCACCTAGTAATGACCACCACCATTATTATTACCGACATTCACATTGTTGGGGCAGGCTGCTAAGTAACGGATTTTAAAAAAAAGGCCTGTATCCAACAAGATACAGGCCTTTTTTTGTACCATTTTTATGACTTATGGAGAAAGGGATGCGCGTTTTAAAGTTTGGAGGTTCATCATTAGCTGATGCAGATCGTTTTTTACGAGCGGCTGATATCATCGCTAATAATGCCCAGCAAGAAGAGCTAGCCGTTGTACTATCGGCTCCAGGAAAAACAACCAATAAGCTGGTTGCTGTTATTGAAGCAGCACTAAAAAATGGTGAAGCAGACGTACAGATCACCGAGATCGAATCATCATTCGCTGCATTGTTTGCAGAGATTCAAGCGGTATTGCCGTCAGTAGATGGCTCTGCGTTTCAAGAGCAAGTCGATACCTCTCTTGCTCAACTTAAGCAGTTCGTGAATGGTATTAACCTACTGGGCATGTGCCCGAATCACGTAAATGCTCGTATCATTAGTAAAGGTGAGCGAGTTTCAATCCAGCTAATGAAAGCGGTGCTGGAAGCGAAAGGCCAACCAGCAAGCCTGATTGACCCTGTGGAATACCTCTATGCTCAAGGTGATCATCTTGAAGCTATGGTGGATGTGGATGTTTCAACTCAGAACTTCCGCCAATCACCGCTTCCTAAAGGTCACGTAAATATCATGCCGGGCTTTACTGCTGGTAATGAAAAAGGCGAGCTAGTAACGCTTGGCCGTAACGGCTCTGACTACTCAGCTGCAGTTCTAGCGGCATGTCTACGTGCTGATTGCTGTGAGATTTGGACTGACGTCGATGGTGTTTACAACTGTGACCCACGCTTAGTGGATGATGCCCGTCTTCTTAAATCACTTAGCTACCAAGAAGCGATGGAGCTTTCTTACTTCGGTGCTTCAGTTCTACACCCGAAAACTATCGCACCTATCGCACAATTCCATATTCCATGTCTGATCAAAAACAGCTTCAACCCACAGGGAGCAGGCACTTTGATTGGCCAAGACACTGGCGAAGATAACCTGGCGATCAAAGGTATCACTACGCTAAGTGACCTAACGATGGTTAACGTATCAGGCCCAGGTATGAAGGGCATGGTAGGCATGGCGAGTCGTGTATTCGGCGCGATGTCTTCTGCAGGCGTTTCTATTGTCCTTATTACTCAATCTTCTTCTGAGTACAGCATCAGCTTCTGTATTGAATCGGCTGACAAAGTGAAAGCGAAGCAAGTGTTATCAGATGCGTTTGAACTCGAACTTAAAGATGGCCTATTAGAGCCAGTTGAGTTCATGGATGATGTTGCGATTGTGACGCTGGTGGGTGACGGTATGCGTACATCACGTGGCGTTGCTTCTCAGTTCTTCTCTTCTTTAGCTGAAGTGAACGTTAACATCGTTGCTATTGCTCAAGGCTCTTCAGAGCGCGCTATCTCTGCTGTTATCCCTGAAGATAAAATCTCAGAAGCAATCAAAGCGTGTCACGAAAACCTATTCAATTCTAAGCACTTCCTTGACGTCTTCGTTGTCGGTGTTGGCGGTGTTGGTGGCGAGCTTGTTGACCAGATCCAACGTCAACAAGGCAAACTGGCTGAAAAAGGCATCGTGATTCGCGTATGTGGTTTAGCAAACAGCAAAGGCTTGCTGCTAGACAGCGACGGTCTACCGCTAGAACAGTGGCGTGATCGTATGTCGAGTGCGACAGAAGAGTTTAGCCTAGCGCGTTTAGCTGCACTTGTTCAACGTAACCACATCATCAACCCTGTGTTGGTTGATTGTACGTCTAGCGAAGGTATTGCCGGGCAATACGCTGATTTCCTAGCGGCTGGTTTCCACGTTGTAACACCAAACAAAAAAGCCAACACAGCAAGCATGGCTTACTACCATCAGCTTCGTGAAGTGGCGCGTAACTCTCGTCGTAAGTTGATGTACGAGACAACAGTAGGCGCAGGTCTACCGGTAATCGAAAACTTACAGAACCTAATCTCTGCAGGTGATGAGCTTGAGAAGTTCAACGGTATTCTTTCTGGTTCACTGTCTTACATTTTCGGTAAGCTTGATGAGGGTATGACACTCAGCCAAGCAACCAACATTGCTAAAGATAACGGCTTCACTGAGCCGGATCCTCGTGATGATCTGTCTGGTATGGACGTTGCGCGTAAGCTGCTTATTCTTGCTCGTGAAGCGGGTATGGCACTTGAGCTTGAAGATGTTGAAGTTGACCAAGCATTGCCACCGGGTTTTGATGATTCAGGTACGGTTGACGAGTTCATGGCTCGCTTGCCAGAAGCGGATGCATACTTCAAAGAGCAGTCAGCTATCGCAGCAGAAGAAGGCAAAGTACTTCGTTATGTAGGTGAGATCGCTGAAGGTAAATGTAAGGTTCGTATCGCAGCTGTTGATGGCGATGACCCAATGTTTAAGATTAAAGATGGCGAGAACGCTCTGGCATTCTACAGCCGTTACTACCAGCCAATCCCGCTCGTTCTGCGTGGCTACGGTGCAGGTACTGAAGTTACAGCAGCAGGCGTATTCTCTGATGTGATGCGTACTCTTGGTTGGAAATTAGGAGTTTAGGAATGAGTTCAAGTGATATGGATGTTGTTGTTTATGCTCCTGCATCAATCGGCAATGTCAGTGTAGGTTTTGATGTGCTGGGGGCCGCTGTGTCTCCAGTGGATGGCACATTGCTTGGTGACCGAGTAATGGTTAAAGCCGGTGATGAACCATTCTCGCTAAAAACAGCAGGCAGCTTTGTTTCTAAGCTGCCAACTGAAACCAAAGAAAATATTGTCTACGACTGCTGGGTTGTGTTCTCTCGCGAGTTAGACAAGAAAGGTATCTCAGTTAAGTATCTAGAGATGACGCTAGAGAAGAACATGCCTATCGGCTCTGGTTTAGGATCAAGTGCATGTTCAATTGTCGCGGCGCTTGATGCCTTGAACCGTTTTCATGGCCAACCGTTGAATGAAACTGAACTGCTTGCTCTGATGGGTGAAATGGAAGGTAAGATTTCAGGTGGCATACATTACGATAACGTTGCACCCTGTTACCTTGGTGGTGTGCAATTAATGCTGGAAGAGCTAGGTATCATTAGTCAAGAAGTGCCATGTTTTGATGACTGGTACTGGGTAATGGCTTACCCGGGCATCAAAGTTTCGACGGCCGAAGCGCGAGAGATTTTGCCTTCTCAGTATCGCCGTCAAGACGTGATTGCCCATGGTCGTCATTTAGCGGGCTTTATTCATGCTTGTCACTCTGGTCAGCCAGAGCTAGCCGCTAAGATGATCAAAGACGTGATTGCTGAACCATATCGTGAGAAACTGCTTCCAGGGTTTGCTGATGCACGCAAATATGCAACGTCAGCAGGAGCACTAGCTACTGGAATTTCTGGTAGTGGCCCTACGCTATTTAGCATTTGCAAAGAACAAGATGTCGCCGAGCGTGTTGCACGCTGGTTAGAACAAAATTACGTACAAAATGAAGAAGGATTCGTCCACGTTTGTCGCTTAGATAAGCAAGGTTCGATCGTTACAGGAAGTGAGTTATGAAGCTGTACAACATCAAAGAAAACGATGAGCAAGTCTCTTTTGGCCAAGCCGTTCGTCAAGGTCTAGGCCGCAACCAAGGTCTATTTTTCCCATCAGAGCTGCCTAAGTTCGATGACATCGATGCACTACTTGCAGAGGACTTTGTCCCTCGTAGTTCAAAGATTCTTTCTGCTCTAATTGGTGGTGAGTTACCAAAAGAACAGATCGATCAACTAGTGGATGCGGCATTCCAATTCCCAGCACCGATCAACCAAGTGAAAGACGGTGTTTACGCACTTGAACTGTTTCACGGTCCAACGTTAGCATTTAAAGATTTCGGTGGCCGTTTTATGGCTCAATCTTTGGCTGCGGTTTCTGATGGCGGTCAAATCACAATCTTAACGGCAACATCGGGTGATACTGGCGCTGCGGTTGCACACGCATTCTACGGCATGGAAAACATCAACGTTGTTATCCTATACCCGAAAGGCAAGATCAGCCCACTGCAAGAAAAGCTATTCTGTACGCTAGGTAAGAACATTCACACTGTAGCGATTGATGGCGATTTTGATGCGTGTCAGGCACTCGTAAAAGACGCGTTTGACGACGCTGAATTGCGTAAAGAAATTGGCTTAAACTCAGCAAACTCAATCAACATCAGCCGTTTGATGGCTCAGATCTGTTATTACTTTGAGGCGGCTTCTCAGCTAACCAAAGAGCAACGTGAAAATCTGGTTATCTCTGTACCAAGTGGTAACTTTGGTAACCTAACTGCGGGTCTATTAGCGAAAGCGCTAGGCTTACCGGTTAAACGCTTCATTGCAGCAACCAACGAAAACGACACGGTTCCCCGTTACCTAGAAACAGGTCAATGGGATCCAAAACCAACGGTTGCGACAACATCGAACGCGATGGACGTGAGCCAACCAAACAACTGGCCACGTATCGAAGAGCTTTGCCAACTGAAAGGTTGGGGACTGGATACTTTGGGTAAAGGTAAAGTATCTGATGAGCAGAGTGCTGAATCAGTACGTGATCTAAAAGCTCAAGGTTACCTGTGTGAACCTCATGGTGCGATTGCTTACCGTCTATTGGAAGAGCAACTGCAAGAGAACGAGACAGGCCTGTTCTTATGTACGGCACACCCTGCGAAATTCAAAGAAGTGGTTGATGACATCTTAGGTACTGACATTGAACTGCCAGGTCCGCTAGCAAAACACGCGGTGATGGAGTTGTTGTCTGAAGATCTAGATAACGATTTTGAAGCGCTAAAAGCAGTGCTTCGTCGAGTTCAACCGTAACCTACACCGGTATTGTTGAACAAATAAAAACGGCGCTCAATGAGCGCCGTTTTTGTATTCTAATTCAAGCTCTAAAAATTATAGAGACTCAGTGAACGTACGTGCGATAACGTCACGTTGTTGTTCAGTAGTTAGAGAGTTGAAACGTACAGCGTAACCCGATACACGGATAGTTAGCTGTGGGTAGTTCTCTGGGTGAGCAACGGCATCTTCTAGCGTTTCACGCTTAAGAACGTTAACGTTTAGGTGTTGACCACCTTCGATGCGTGGTGCTGCTTCGATAGCAACTTCACGGCTTTCGTACTCGCCTAGGTCTGCTGCTGAGATAACTTGGTCAGCTTCGAAACCTGAAGTAGCAACAACACAACGAGCTTCGTTCTTCTCGCTGTCTAGTAGCCAGATTGAGTTTAGTAGGTCGTCGTTTGCTGCTTTAGTAATTTGAATACCTTGGATCATAACTATCTCCTAGTCCACTTTATGTGGTTTGATTATGGTGTTAACTTTCGAATTTTATTGAGCTGAGTAATATATACCTAGTTTGTGGTAGTTTAATATTGATTTAAGTCAAAAAACAACCAAAAACCTCATTTTTTTCAAGGTGATTACTTTGAGTTAAATCAATAAAACCTTTGAAAACAAAGTAATTACAAAATATTTTAAAGTATAAAAAATATTTAACAGTGGAATTTGTTGTTAATTTACTACATTTGTTGTGTTTTTATTGACCTGTAAGTGATACGACCCTTTAATTATTAAGCATCCTGAAAGTGTAAAGTGATTTAATGACAAACAATAATTCATCTTCAAAACCTGAAACTAATATTAAGTTTATTGGTGCGCATGTGTCTGCTGCGGGCGGTGTTGATCAGGCGCCAATGCGCGCAAGAGAGATTGGCGCCAATGCTTTTGCACTGTTCACCAAAAACCAAAGACAGTGGGCAGCAAAGCCGCTGGAAGCGAAAACCATTAGTGCGTTTAAAGCCAACTGTAAGATGTTGGGCTTTAGTGCTGAGAATATTCTTCCTCATGACTCCTACCTTATTAACCTAGGAGCACCAGAAGAAGAGAAGCTAGAGAAATCACGTGCGGCTTTTATTGATGAAATGGAGCGTTGTAACCAACTAGGACTCACGCTTTTGAATTTTCATCCTGGGAGTCATTTGAAGAAAATCTCAGAAAGCGAATGTTTGGCCAAGATCGCTGAGTCTATCAACTTGGCTCATCAAGCGGTGCCTGATGTGATTGCGGTGATTGAGAATACCTCAGGGCAGGGGACGAACCTTGGCTGGAAGTTTGAGCAACTAGCAGAGATCATCGACCAAGTAGAAGATAAATCACGCGTTGGTGTGTGTTTAGACACTTGCCATACTTTTACAGCCGGTTATGACTTACGAACAAAAGAAGCGTGTGAGCAGACTTTTGCTGAGTTCGAGCGCATTGTGGGTATGCACTATCTAAGAGCAATGCACATCAATGATTCAAAAGCTGAGTTTGCGAGCCGAGTCGATCGACATCATTCTTTAGGAAAAGGCGAGATTGGCTGGGATTGTTTTGAGTATATTGCCTCGGATTCTCGCTTTAATGGTATCCCTCTTATCTTGGAAACCATTGATTCGACGATCTGGAAAGAGGAAATTCAACAACTTAGAATGTTTCATCGCTCAGCAACGCTAGCGAGCGAAGAAGCGTAATAATAGAGGGAATAATTAATTTCCTTCTACTCCTAAAAATTGGCACCTTTCTTTCATAGTATTAAAGTGAATATGTAGTTCACGATGTCTTAGAGGAGGTGCCTTTATGTATTCACAAGCCCAAACTTCAACTGTATCTGCTGCTCGCCGTTTACCAACCCCAAACCGTCATGTGCATAACCACGGTCACCATCGTACACAGCAGAAAAGTGGTTAATCGAGATAAACACAACTTGAACTGATTATTATGATTCATCAACAAGTGAACCCTACACATCATGTTTATTGATAGCTGTATGAGGTATAAATAGGGCGTGTTGATCTTTCGAGCTGATTTTTGCAGCGAGTTGCTGGGTATTTATACAAGGCAGAGGCTTTGACGTGTAGCTAGCCTACATGAGAAGCCGCTAACGCAGTAGAAATGACCAGCAAACGCTGCCCGGAGGGTTCGGCTAAAAGCGTTTTACTCTTTGTTGAGGGAGATTTGCTTAGAATGACTATGCTACTTCTCCCTCGCCGCGATTAAAACGCTTTTATCTCGAACAAAATTTAACCACGAAAGGTCAACACGCCCTAAAGCCTTATTTAGGACAGTTAGCCGATACAGCTATTTTTTGTCTGGCGAAAGCCGCTAGAAACCTTGATGATTGGGAAGTAAAACGATGAGCGCACCAAAGACTTGGGAATCCATTATTAATGATGAACGTGACAAAGAGTACTTTCAGAGTGTCCTCGCGTTTGTTGAACAGCAACGCAATAGTGGGAAAACCGTCTACCCCCCTCAAGAGCAGGTGTTCAGTGCCTTCGATATGACGCCTTTCGAGTCCGTACGCGTGGTTATCCTAGGGCAAGATCCTTATCACGGCGCTAACCAAGCTCACGGTTTAGCATTCTCTGTGCTACCTGGCGTTAAAATTCCACCGTCTCTACGTAATATGTACAAAGAACTCGCACAAGATATAGACGGCTTTGAGATCCCTAGCCATGGCTACCTCGACACTTGGGCATCTCAAGGGGTGTTAATGTTGAATACGGTACTAACCGTAGAAGAGGCAAAAGCACACTCACATGCTAAGTGTGGTTGGGAAACCTTTACCGATGCCATCATTACTGAGCTGAATCAGCGCTCTGAGCCGATCATCTTCTTACTCTGGGGCGCGCATGCCCAAAAGAAAGGCCAAGCCATTGATGCAGACAAACACCATGTATTGACTGCACCTCATCCATCGCCATTATCCGCTCGTCGTGGCTTCTTTGGTTGTCAGCATTTTTCAACAACCAATAAGCTGCTTTCTTCTATGGATCAACAACCTATAGATTGGCGATTATCAACAGAGCTGTAGCTTGGTGGTTTTCTGAGCAGGGTCAAATCATAAATGAGCATCTTCGTATACACTTGTAAATAGTAGGTGTAATGGAGTGCAATACTATGATGATTGAAAGGATAAGACGAGAGCATGGCTATATGGCTCGCTTGCTCGCGATACTCAACAATAAGTTAGAGCATCTAAAACAAGAGCGAGAAATAAACTATAGCTTGATCGCAGAGGTGGTTCATTATCTCATGAACCATTCAGATAAGGTGCACCACCCGAAAGAAGACGTTATTTATCGTTACTACCTCAAGCAATACGGCAGCGATCAAATGATTGAAGACTTGGAGTTGGAACATCAATTGCTTTCTGAGAAAACAGCGGACTTTTTAGGTGTGGTCGATATGATCCTCCAAGATGCGGTTGTTCCTCAGCAAGTCTTTATTGAGCAGCTTGAAGCCTTTGTTAAAGCTCAACGAAAGCACATGGAATATGAAGAGAAGCATGTGTTACCGATGATTGTGAAGGCATTCACGGTCAAAGATTGGCAAGAAGTAGAGTCTCAATGGCTTCAACCGGAAGACGACCCTGTCTTTGGAGAGACAATTGCCGATCAGTACCGCCAACTCGCGGCTCGTGTTCGACAGAATGAGCAAGAGTGCGTTTAGCCCGTTGTCGTATTGAAACGCTGCTATTATTAGGCGCTCTCTATTAAGACGCTCGCTTTCAAATTGTGCTCTAAACCGAAGAGTGGTTTCATACAATAAAAAAGGCACCTGCATAGGTGCCTTTTGCTATCTGATTTATTGTCGTGCAGATTAAAGCTTTATATCATCAAGGCTAAAATCGAGACCGAGATTCATCTCTCTGAGCTCTTTCTCAAGCTGTCTACGATCGTTGATTGCCTCGATTTCACGCCATTTACGCTTGAGTGGTTTAGAGCGAGTTTTTTGAGTTGCACGAGGCATTTCTAGTTCTGATAGTTCATCGAATTGAAAGCTATCCATAAGCCATATCTCCTTCCGTGGGAATCGTTCTTACGAACTATTAAATATCATATTTAGGTTCACAATAACCTTGATTTGTTTCTCATTTGTTTCAAATCTATGAAGTTTTTGTTCTGTTTTCTTATGCATGCTCACACATTGCGGGGATTTTTATGTACAAAAAACAAGCAAACAAACCTAAGTAAACGATTAAATTAGAGGTTATGGAATGTTAATTCATTGTGCGAATGGAATGGTATTTTTACTACACTGCATTTAAGTGCGTATTGCGCCGTGCGGTAGCGGGTTCTCATTGCCCTAGAAAAAAATACAAATCTTCACTATACCTTGTAAAACCTAGGCTGACGTCATTTTTATAGGATGTCGTTCTTGTTTTGGTGGTACCTTGGTTGTTGTTGATATTATGTCCCGATAATGTGACTTTTATTGGGCTGTATTGTTGAAAATTGTGTTAACAAAAGGTGTGTTATTAGTGAAATGTCATTTTAATATAAATGTATTTGCATATTGATTTTTAGGCCATCTCGCTGCATTATCCGCCCGTCAAAAAATACACTGATACGTAAAATGGATGCATGAAGCGACATTTACAATCTAGATCGCAACAAATAAATATAAATCTAATGCCGACACAACTATTGACACTGGCATAGGTGATCTAGAGGAAGGCTCGGAAGCAAGATCGGTGCTTAAACTCAATTACGAGGTTCACGTGACAGACTTAATCAATTTGATGAACGATCTCCTTTGGGGATCTATCTTAGTTTACTTACTCGTTGGTGTGGGTATCTACTTCACTGTACGACTAGGCTTCATTCAATTCCGCCATTTCGGCCACATGTTCTCTGTTCTTAGAAACAGCCGTAAAGCAGACAGTGCTGGTATCTCTTCTTTCCAAGCTCTTTGTACTAGTCTTGCTGCTCGTGTAGGTACAGGTAACATGGCAGGTGTTGCTGTGGCACTAACCGCCGGTGGCCCTGGTGCTATCTTCTGGATGTGGCTAATCGCCATGCTAGGTATGGCAACATCATTTGCTGAAAGCACACTAGCACAGCTATACAAAACGCGTGATAACGACGGTAACTACCGTGGCGGCCCTGCATACTACATGGAGAAAGGCCTAGGTATGCGTTGGATGGGGGTTCTATTCTCTATCTTCCTAATCATCGCATTTGGTCTAGTATTCAACGCGGTTCAAGCGAACGCGATTGCAAGTGCAATGAACACGGCATTCGACTTTGAGCGTGGCTACGTTGGTGTTGGTATTGTAATTATCTCTGCATTCGTTATCTTCGGTGGTATCCGCAAGATTGCCCGCACTGCAGAAATCATTGTTCCAATCATGGCACTGGCTTACTTAGCTATCGCTATCTACGTAATGCTAATGAACATTGAGAAAGTGCCTGAAGTTCTGGCTCTTATCTTCAAGAGTGCATTCGGTCTGCAAGAAGCAGCAGCGGGTGGCCTAGGTTACGCGATCGCACAAGCGATGATTAACGGCATCAAACGTGGTTTGTTCTCGAACGAAGCGGGTATGGGTTCTGCGCCAAACGCAGCAGCTTCTGCTACGCCTTACCCACCACACCCAGCATCACAAGGCTATGTGCAAATGCTAGGTGTATTCATGGACACAATTGTTATCTGTTCTGCAACAGTAGCAATCATCCTGATGTCTGGTGAGTATGTACCGCACGGTGAAGTAACGGGTATCGAACTCACGCAACGTGCACTAACGGCACAAGTAGGCGAATGGGGTGGCATCTTTGTAGCGGTAGCGATTTTCTTCTTCGCTTTCACTTCAATCATTGCAAACTACTCGTACGCTGAAACGAACCTTATCTTCCTAGAGCACAACAACAAGAAGGGCCTAGTGCTGTTCCGTATCGTTGTACTGGGTATGGTTATGTTCGGTTCTTTGGCGACACTGCCAACAGTATGGGCATTGGCTGACGTATCGATGGGTCTAATGGCGATTGTGAACTTGGTAGCGATCATCTTGCTATCGGGTATCGTGATTAAGCTAGCGAAAGACTACAACCGTCAATTAGACGCGGGTAAAGTACCAACGTTCGATGCGGATGATTTCCCAGAGCTTAAAGCTCAATTGGAAGATGGTATTTGGGTTAACAACAAGAAGAAGTAATCTTGTTGGAGTGATTCATCACTCATCCTAAAATCATTAGAAAGGCTAAGGTTTTGACCTTAGCCTTTTTCTTTGCCTGCGATTTCTATCTGTTTACAATTTCTATCTGCTTGCAGTTTTTCTTGGTGAGTGATTTTTGCTTTGTCTGCGATCTTTTCTTTGTAAACGATTTTTCTTTGCAAGCGACCTTTTCTTTGTAAGCGATTCTTCTTTGTAAGTGACTTATAGCTAGATCTGTCTATCAAAGTAATAGGAAGAGTCATAAAGACAAGTTGATGTTTTTTCTATACTCTAGCAGCATCCAGTTAGATAACCGATTAGGGTAAAGTTATGTTAGTTGTCGTTTCTCCAGCCAAGACATTAGATTACGAATCACCATTAGCGACTGAGCGTTTCAGCCAGCCAGAGTTTGTTGAACACTCTGCAGAGCTTATTGAAGTGTGTCGTAAGCTGACACCTGCTGATGTATCAGCACTGATGAAGGTAAGCGATAAGATTGCTGGGCTGAACGTAGCGCGCTTTGAGCAGTGGAGCGAGACCTTTACCCAAGACAACGCACGCCAAGCAATCCTAGCCTTTAAGGGCGATGTGTACACTGGCCTAGATGCTGAAACACTGTCGGACGATGATTTTGACTACGCACAGAATCACCTGCGTATGCTTTCTGGGTTATATGGCTTGCTTAAGCCGTTAGATCTGATGCAGCCTTACCGCCTAGAGATGGGCACACGCTTAGCTAATGAGCGTGGCACTAACTTGTACCAGTTCTGGGGCAATATCATCACTGATAAGCTGAATGAAGCACTGAATGCTCAAGGCGATAATGTGTTGATCAACCTAGCATCGAACGAATACTTTAAAGCGGTGAAGCCGAAGAGCCTTGATGGTCAAATCATCACGCCAGTTTTTAAAGACTGTAAGAATGGCCAATACAAGGTGATCAGTTTTTACGCCAAGAAAGCGCGTGGCATGATGGCTCGCTACATCATTGAGAACAAAATTGATTCCGTTGAAGCGCTGACCAAATTTGATACGGCGGGTTACTACTTCGTTGAAGAAGAGTCGAACGCGAAAGAGCTCGTCTTCAAGCGTGAAGAGCAAAACTAGTCACTCTTGGTTAATTTGTCACTCTTGTTAATTAGTTACTCTCGGTTTGAGTTTGAGTTTGAAATTAGAGGCCTAGTTATTTAGCCTGATAACAAGCCAGACAATAATAAACTAGACAAAGAAAAGCCCCATGTAGATAACTGCATGGGGCTTTTTATTGAATCATTGAAAGGCGGTTAGATTACTTGTTCTTAACGGCTTTCTTTTTCTTAGCGATTTTCTTTTTCTTAGCAATTTTTTGCTTCGCGACCGCTTTCTTGTCTTCTTTCTTCGGTTTCTTCTTCTTCGTTACCGCGGCTTTCTTATGCGTTGGGCGCATGCCTTCGATGAAGCGTTCTTTGATCGCATCTTCAGTGTAACGAGCCACACGTTCAATCATTAGCTGATCGTGCGCTTCAATGATAGAAACCGCGTTACCTTTTTTACCTGCACGAGCCGTACGGCCGATGCGGTGTAGGTAGACATCTGCTGTACGCGGCATGTCGTAGTTAATAACGTGGCTCACATCTGGAAGATCGATACCACGAGCTGCGACGTCAGTTGCCAGCAGTACGTTGATAGAACCATCGCGGAAACGAGAAATCGCGTTGTTACGACGATCTTGAGGCATTTCACCTTGAATCCACACACATGGAATCTGTGCACTTTCTAGTTGAGCTCGTAGCTCACCTAGGCGATCACGCGTCTTCAAGAAGATGATGCTGCGTTCAGCTTGCTCTGTGATGATATGTTTTAGGATATTAAGCTTGTGCTTAGCTGAATCGGCGCGGTGATACCATTGAGTGATCTTCTTACGTTCACGCAGTGATGATTTAGCATCGATCTCTGCTGGGTTTTTCAGTAGATCTTCAGTGAAACCTTCAATGCCTTTACCTTCTAGTGTTGCTGAGAAAAGTAAAGTTTGTTTACGCCAGCGACACTCTGCAGACAGACGGTCAACAACAGGGCCAAAGCCCATGTCTAGCATACGGTCTGCTTCATCCAGAACTAACCATTCAATCGCACGACAGTCAAAACGCTCACCTTCAATGTATTCCATCAGACGACCGGGTGTTGCCACCACGATATCTTGGGTTGTACTTAAGATGTCAGCGTGCTCTTGGTACATCACACCGCCCGTGATCGTAAAGATGTTCAGGCTGGTGTATTTAGCAAGCTCACGTGCTTGTTCGGTGATCTGCATTGCTAGTTCACGCGTTGGCGTTAGGATAAGCATACGTGCAGGGCCAGATTTCTTACGTGGGAAATCCAGTAGGTATTGCAGTGCTGGCAATACAAATGATGCTGTTTTACCAGTACCTGTTGGCGCAGAAGCCAAAACGTCTCTTCCATCTAACGCTTGTGGGATTGCTTCAGCTTGTACCTGTGTTGGGCGTTCGTAGCCCATTTCGTCAATTGCTTTAAGCAGCTCTTGGTTTAGATCGAGTTCTGCAAAGGTTCTGATCACTGTTGTTTCTCCACAAGCAATAAATGTTTCTGCCTCAAAAAGCAGACGATAAAAAAGAGTAGTCGGACATTATAGAAGCATTAGTGATTAGGATCACATGGTATTTGCTACATCTTGAGATAAAAATCTTTAGTAAGGGCAGTAAATGCCTCGCTATAACCGCCATCGTGATGGATCGTAAGCGATTCACGCTGCAAATCTTGCTCACAAACAGGATCTTTAGACAATTCAAACAGGACTCGAATTGCCGGTTTTCTGTCTGTTGTTTTCACATCAAGGCGCTTTGCTAGGTACCAACCACATTGTTGGGCAAGCTTGATGAAGCCTTCTCCCTCGGTCGTCGGCAGTATAAAACTGGCTGTGGCGGCATCCGTCGTTATCTCGAAACAACGCTGAGCAAGTTGAAGGTGATCCAAGCTGTTGGTGTGCCTCGCGGTGGCTCTTTGGCTTTGCTGTGCCTGCTCTCCAGAGTTGAAGTAGGGCGGATTACAAATTATTGCATCAAATCGTTGCGAGAAATCCGTGGTTAACACGCTGCCATGATGAAGGGAGATGCGATCTTGCCAAGGCGACTGCTCAATATTGACGGTTGCTGCATCAATGGCGTGCTGATCAATATCTATCGCAGAGATTGAAGCATCCTCAAAACGCTGCGCAGCCATTAAGGCCAACAGACCTGTTCCTGTTCCAATATCGAGTACACATGATCTTTGTGGCAGGCTTACCCACGCGCCAAGTAACACGCCATCGGTACTGACGGGCATGCCGCTTTGTCCTCCGTAAATCGAGAATTTTTTGAAATTGAAGCTTTTGGTTTCGGTTTTTTTGTCTTTCATGAATGTTCTGGATATCGATATATTTTAAGTGATTAGCTCTAATGTTAATTAATTGTATGGCTCAATGTTCTATTTGAGAATTCATTGTTGTTAATTATGGTTAGCTTATAATTATGGCAATATTTCCATATCCAGTGGAATCCACTGCTTATGGTTCTCAAATACAAATTTATATGGTGTTTTTTTGTGGTGACTTGCAGCTAGCCGAGTGTTTCGTCATTATGCGCGACTATTTTAAAGATTGATTGGCAGCTTCTCGCTGTAACATTCATGTAAGCACAACATAAACTCATAAATATAATTAAGGATTATCTGTGAAACAGAGTCTAAAACTAACAGATATAATGGCATTGGGCTTTATGCTTTTTGCGTTTTTCTTAGGTGCGGGTAACATCATCTTCCCACCTCTAGCTGGCCAATTAGCTGGTGATCACTTTCTTCCAGCGATGTCTGGTTTTCTGCTGACTGCCGTTGGTCTGCCGTTAATCACTATCGTTGCGGTCGCAGTGGCTGGTGGTTCATGGGGTCATCTAACCAAAGATCTTCCAAAGCGAGCTGCAACTATCATGGCTGTGCTGATCTTTATCATCATCGGTCCTGCATTTGCTGCGCCACGTACCGGCCTTGTTGCTTATGAGATGGCGGTGAAACCGTTCTTCATCGATGCCTCTCAAGCTCACCTCACTCTTTTTTCGATTGCATTTTTTGTGGTAGCGATGTTCTTCTCATGGTCGCAAGGTAAGCTTATCGACGTAATCGGCAAGGTACTGACACCTGCACTATTTGTTGGTTTGGTTGTACTGGCAGTTGCTGTGTTCGTTAACCCACAAGGCGACATTCTTGCGGCTCACGGTGAGTACATTACTCAGCCACTGACCAAAGGTTTCCTTGAAGGCTACAACACCATGGATACGTTTGCTTCATTGATGTTTGGTATGCTGATTGTTGATGCGATTCGCAGCAAGGGCATTACTGATCGTGCAGCGACGACTAAGTACCTAATCAGCGCAGGTTGTATTGCCGCGGCTGGTCTCGCGTTTGTTTACATCTCTTTGTTCTTCTTGGGCGCAACAAGCGCAACAGTCGCAGCGGGTGCGGACAATGGCGGTGCTATCTTAAGCCTTTACGTTCAATCGTTGTTTGGCCCATCAGGTCAGCTAGTGCTTTCAGTGATCGTATTACTGGCATGTCTAACAACGGCGATTGGCCTTGTTTCAGCATGTTCTGATTACTTCAGCTCGCTAACGCCTTTGTCTTACAAGACTTGGGTAATCATCAACGGTGTAGCTTGTGCAACCGTAGCAAATGTTGGCCTTTCTCAACTGATTTCTCTGTCTGTTCCAGTACTGTTTGCATTGTATCCAGTCGCTATCGCGTTGGTTGCTCTGACGTTCTTGCGTAGCCGTTTCCCTAATCCAAAAGCGGCTTACCGCGTAGTGGTATTGGTATCGTTGATGTTCGCTCTAATTGATGGCGCTAAAGTAGCAGGTGTCGATGTGTCTGCACTTAAGATGCTGCCATTGTTCGAGATTGGTATGGGTTGGTTGCTTCCAACTGCTGCAGCAATCATCTGCATGTTCTTTGTTGGTAAAGCAACAGAACAAGAGATGGCTGAAGAGACCGTTTAATCTTCCGTTGAGATTAGATTGTCCTTCGAGATGAAATAGAAAAGGCCTTATTACTTCGCAGTAATGAGGCCTTTTTGTATCTAATCGATGATGTTCTTTCTGCCTGAAGCTTTTAGTTCTTAGCCCTTAGTTCTTAGCTCTAAGGAAGCAGAACTTATAGCTTTTCGCTGTACTCGACGAGGACTTGTTCAACCCAAATTGCGATACGTTCGTCGCTGAGTTCGTACTGTGAATCTTCATCGAGAGCCAAACCAACAAACTGAGACTTGTCTTCTGTTAATGCTTTAGATGCTTCGAATTCGTAGCTGTCATCGTTTGGCCAGAAGCCGACAAACTCAGCGCCTGCGGTTTTCAGTTCATCATGCAATAGACCCATCGCATCTAAGAACCACTCACCGTAGCCTTCTTGATCACCTAGACCAAACAGAGCAACCACCTTACCTTTCATTGGCGTTGTTGCGATGTCTTCCCACAACTCATTCCAGTCTTCTTGAATTTCACCGAAATCCCACGTTGAGATACCAAGCAGTAAAAGGTCGTAGTCCGCCATAAAAGAAAGAGGGGTTTCTTTCACGTTGTGGATATCAACTAGGTCTTCACCAATAATGCCGCGAATTTTCTCTGCTGCCATTTCGGTATAGCAGGTGGTTGAGCCGTAAAATAATCCAATTTTCATAGCAAACGTTCGATTTTAATTTCAGATGGCGAATTCTAACCATAAATCGACTTCGATTGCAGCGATTATCCGCTCAAGTCGTAATTTTTATGGCATTCATATTTGCTCTGACATACTCTCAAAATAGTTTCCAATATTGTGAGTAACACTATGCAGTCGCCTCAAGGGCAGAGCGCAGACCACGGTCTCGTTGAGCAGTTTTTAGATGCTATGTGGATGGAGCGAGGGTTATCGGAGAATACGCTTGTCTCATATCGTACCGACTTGTCCAAGCTTCTAACGTGGATGGAAAAGAACAATTACCGCCTCGACTTTATTAGCCTTTCAGGGTTACAGGATTATCAAGGCTGGTTAGCCGACGCCGATTTTAAGCAGACTTCCCGTGCTCGCATGTTGTCGGCCATTCGTCGCTTGTTCCAATACTTGCACCGCGAGAAAGTGAGAGGCGATGACCCGAGTGCATTGTTGATCAGTCCTAAGCTGCCACAGCGCTTGCCAAAAGATTTGAGTGAAGAGCAAGTTAATGCGCTGCTAGAGGCTCCTGATCCTAATGACCCTATTGAACTTCGCGATAAAGCGATGCTTGAGTTATTATATGCAACTGGTCTTCGTGTTACCGAGTTAGTCAGTTTGACGATGGAAAATATCAGCCTAAGACAAGGCGTGGTGCGTGTTATTGGTAAAGGCGGTAAAGAGCGCTTGGTGCCAATGGGCGAAAATGCCGTGGACTGGATTGAGACTTTTATTGAGCAAGGTCGGCCACAACTGCTCGGCGAAAACAGTTCTGATGTGGTTTTTCCGAGTAAACGCGCCAAGCAAATGACCCGTCAGACGTTTTGGTATCGTATTAAGCATTACTCGGTTGTTGCTGGTATAGACACAGAGCTATTGTCACCACACGTGTTAAGACACGCTTTTGCGACTCATTTACTGAACTATGGCGCAGATCTCAGGGTCGTACAGATGTTGCTTGGGCATAGTGACTTATCGACAACCCAAATTTATACTCACGTGGCGACCGAAAGGCTGAAGCAAATTCACGCGCAGCATCACCCACGTGCTTAAATCCATTTATTTTTAAGGTGAACTTAATGAGCGTATTACGCCGTCTTCCTCTATTAGTGCTTCCTCTCATGATTACTGCATGTAATGCATCAGAAGCGAAAGTAGAACAAACATCAACAGCCGTAGAAGTTGCTCCAGCTCAAGTTATTGATACAGCAGCGTTAACTAAGCGTTTTGAAAAAATCGGTATCAAGGTAGAGAAGATCGTTCCTTCAGACATTGATGGCCTATTAGAGATTCAAACTAACAGTGGCATTATCTTTTCTTCTCCAGAGGGCGATCACTTTCTAGCCGGCACTCTTTACTCTCTGGATGATAACGGCAAATTCAGTGACGTTTTGGCTGAGCGTCAAGCTCCACTTAATGCTGAAAAGGTCGCGGCGATGTCGGATACGGTTATCGAATATAAAGCCGATAACGAAAAGTACGTTGTGACGGTATTTACTGACATTACTTGTGGCTACTGTGTTCGTCTGCACAGTCAAATGCAAGGCTACAACGATCTGGGTATCACCGTTCGTTACATGGCTTACCCACGCCAAGGTGCGACAGGGCAAGTTGCCGATCAAATGGCGGCAATCTGGGCGTCTGATGATCCAAAAACAGCTATGCATGATGCTAAAGTCAATCGTCAAATGCCAGCGTCTGGTAAAGACCTAGCAGAGCAAAAGCAGATCATTGCTAAACAATACCAACTCGGTCGTGAGCTTGGCATCAATGGCACTCCGGCTATCGTGCTAGCAAGTGGTGAGTTGGTGAGTGGTTACTTACCTCCGGCGCAACTTATTCAGCGTTTAGAGCAGTAATCTTCATTTTTTATTACCTATTATTCCCCCCTGTTTTTGATTTAAGGAGTGGCCTGATTGATATCAGGCCCATTTTTATATGATAGAGATCCAACGCCGTCCTGAGGTCGACACTTCAGTCTTACCTGCTCACTTACCTGACTTGTTAAAGCGCATTTATGTGAGTCGCGGAATCGACAGTGCTGACCAGCTAGAGACAGCTGCGAAAGGTTTGCACTCTTATCAAAAACTGGGCGGTATTGATGCTGCGGTTGAATTGTTGTTCAAAGCCATTCAGCAGCAAAAACGTATCATCATTGTGGGTGATTTTGATGCCGATGGTGCGACAAGTTCTGCATTGTCTGTGCTTGCCCTGCGTATGTTGGGAAGTTCCAACGTTGACTACCTTGTTCCAAACCGTTTTGAGGATGGTTATGGCTTGAGCCCTGAGGTTGTTGAACAAGCCATTGAACTTGGCGCTGAAGTGATCATGACAGTCGACAACGGTGTATCTTCAATTGACGGTGTTCGCTTTGCTAAAGAGAAAGGCCTTGATGTACTGGTTACTGATCATCACTTGCCTGGTTCTGAATTACCGATTGCAGATGCAATGGTCAATCCCAACCTAGAAAGCTGCGCATTTCCTTCAAAAGCGCTAGCTGGTGTGGGTGTCGCCTTTTACCTGATGATGGCATTGTGTGTTCATATGCGTAAGCTGGGCTGGTTTGCTCAACACGGCATGACAGAACCCAAGTTGATGGAACTGATTGACCTAGTGGCACTGGGTACTGTTGCGGATGTGGTACCACTTGATGAAAACAACCGAATTCTGGTCCACCAAGGGCTACAGCGCATTCGTGCGGGTAAAGCTCGTCCGGGTATTCAAGCCTTGATTGAAATTGCTAAGCGAGATGCTAAGCGTTTAGTTGCCTCCGATTTTGGTTTTGCGCTTGGTCCACGTATCAATGCGGCTGGCCGATTGGATGACATGTCTTTTGGTGTTGAGCTGCTAATGAGTAATAACATCCATGCCGCGCGTCGAATGGCCAGCGAGTTAGATGGCTTGAACCAAACACGTAAAGAGATCGAAGAGGGCATGAAACAAGAAGCGATGGCTTTTTGTGAGCGCCTTGAATTTGGTAAAGACGATTTGCCTTCTGGTTTGGCTCTGTTTCAACGTGATTGGCATCAAGGCGTAATTGGTATTTTAGCTTCGCGTATCAAAGACAAATATCACCGCCCAGTGATCGCATTTGCTGATGGTGGTGAAGGTAGCATTAAGGGTTCATGTCGTTCGATTCCAGGTTTGCACATGCGCGATGCGCTAGACAGAATCGACACTCAAAACCCTGGCCTGATCTTGAAGTTTGGTGGTCACGCAATGGCAGCCGGCTTAACCATTATGGAAAAAGACTTCGAGCGATTCAGCAAGATGTTTGATGACGTTGTGCGTAAAGAACTCGGTGAGACGGCACTTAAGGGCATTATCTTGTCTGATGGTGAGCTGTTACCTGAAGAGTTCTCCATGCATACCGCTGAAACATTGCGTTCAGGTGGTCCGTGGGGACAAGCTTTCCCTGAGCCCATCTTTGATGGTGAGTTTAAAGTTCTGCATCAAAAATTAGTGGGTGAAAAGCACCTAAAGTTAATGCTTGAGCCGTTGTATAAAGGCCACCCGACCAATGTGATGATTGATGGCATTGCCTTTAATGTTGACCTACGTCGCTGGCCTGATGCCTCAGTGAAAACGGTACATCTTGCGTTTAAGCTTGATATTAACGAGTTTCGTGGCAATCAATCGTTGCAGTTGATGATTGATCATATCGAAGCGAAATAGTTGAAGCCAAATAGCGTTATCGTTCACTGAATGAGGTTCATCACTTAGTGCCAAACCCAACAAGCTCTGTTCAAAAACAGGGCTTGCTTCCCTTCCTTTCCTTACAAATTTTACGTGTTTTTTCTGCCCGTCAATTTTATATCCGATTAAGTTATTGAATCTTGGTGTACCACTCTAAAAAATTCTGTATCTCCGTCACACTTTTGAGTACAATTCTCCGGTTAAATTCTACTCATAAATGATGAGCTAAAATGTTTGAAATCAATCCTATAAAAAACCGTCTGCAGGATGTGTCTGAGCGCACAAATATCCTGAGGGGGTATCTTTGACTATGACGCAAAGAAAGAGCGTCTAGAAGAAGTAAACGCAGAATTAGAACAACCGGATGTATGGAACGAACCTGAGCGTGCTCAAGCGCTAGGAAAAGAGCGTTCAGCATTGGAAGCAGTAGTAGAAACGATCGACCAACTTGACCAAGGTGTTGAGGATGTTGATGGCCTATTAGAGCTTGCGGTTGAAGAAGAAGATCAAGAAACGTTCGATGAAATTGAGCCAGAACTGGCCGAGCTTGAAGCTAAGTTAGAGAAGCTGGAATTCCGTCGTATGTTCTCTGGTGATCACGACGCATCAGATTGCTACATCGATTTACAGTCAGGTTCGGGCGGTACAGAAGCTCAAGACTGGACTTCAATGATGTTGCGTATGTACTTGCGTTGGGCAGATTCGAAAGGCTTCAAGACTGAAGTTATCGAAGTGTCTGATGGCGATGTTGCTGGCCTTAAAGGCGCAACGGTACGTATCTCTGGTGAGTACGCTTACGGTTGGTTACGCACAGAGACTGGTGTTCACCGTCTAGTTCGTAAGTCACCATTTGATTCAAGTGGTCGTCGTCATACTTCATTTGCTTCTGCGTTTATCTATCCTGAGATTGATGACAACATTACGATCGACATTAATCCTTCTGACCTACGTATTGACGTATACCGTGCCTCTGGCGCTGGTGGTCAGCACGTAAACACCACGGAATCGGCGGTACGTATTACTCACGTTCCAACTAACACCGTGGTTCAGTGTCAGAATGACCGTTCGCAGCATAAGAACAAAGATCAAGCGATGAAGCAGCTACGTGCTAAGCTTTTTGAACTTGAGATTCAAAAGCAAAATGCTGAAAAACAAGCGAGCGAAGAAACGAAATCAGACATCGGTTGGGGCAGTCAGATCCGCTCTTACGTGCTGGATGATTCACGTATCAAAGATTTACGCACCGGCATCGAAAACCGTAATACTCAAGCGGTTCTTGACGGTGACTTAGACAAGTTTATTGAAGCTAGCCTGAAATCAGGTCTGTAAGCTTTATCAACTATTAAGCTTTACCAATAATATTGGTAAAAATGCCTATATTTTCAAAAATATAGCTGTCCAAATTATAAAAGCAGGGTACATCTCAAATGACTGATGCTGTTCAAAACGAAAATACACAAGAAGCTTCTTCACCTGAAGAGAACAAACTAATCGCTGAGCGCCGTAGCAAGCTGGATCATATCCGCCAAAACTGCAAAGCTAACGGTCACCCAAATGATTTCCGTCGTGAGCACCTAGCTGGCGATCTTCAAGCGGAATTCGGTGAGAAGACTAAGGAAGAGCTAGAAGAGCTTAACCACATCGTTGCGATCGCAGGTCGTATTATGGCGAAGCGTGGTCCATTTCTAGCGATTCAAGAAACTTCTGGTCGTATCCAAGCGTACGCAGCGAAAGACGTTCAAAAAGTACTGAAAGAGAAGTACCAAGGCCTAGATATCGGCGACATCATCGGTGTTAAAGGTGCGCTTCACAAGTCTGGTAAAGGCGACCTTTACGTGAACATGGAAGAGTTTGAATTGCTAACTAAAGCACTTCGTCCTCTGCCAGAGAAGTTCCACGGTCTAACTGACCAAGAGATGCGCTACCGTCAGCGTTACGTTGATCTAATCGTGAACGAAGACTCTCGTAACACATTCATCGTGCGTTCTAAGCTTGTGTCTTCAATCCGTAACTTCATGAGCTCAAAAGGCTACCTAGAAGTTGAAACGCCAATGATGCACGTGATCCCAGGCGGTGCAACAGCACGTCCATTCATCACTCATCACAACGCACTAGACATCGACATGTACCTACGTGTTGCACCTGAGCTTTACCTTAAGCGTCTAGTAGTTGGTGGTTTTGACCGTGTATTCGAGATCAACCGTAACTTCCGTAACGAAGGTCTTTCTCCACGTCACAACCCAGAATTCACAATGATGGAATTCTACCAAGCGTACTCTGACTACAAAGATCTAATGGATCTAACGGAAGAGATGCTAAGCACAGCGGCGATGGACGTTCTTGGTTCTACTTCTATGCCTTACGGTGACGAAACAGTTGAGTTCGGTGGCACTTACGCTCGCATGAGCATGTTCGATGCAATCAAACACTACACACCTGAAAATGCAAACATTCAAGCTCTGACTGAAGATGATCTTCAGAACAGAGAATTGATGGTTAAAATTGCAGAAGAAGTGGGTCTTTACGTTGAGAAGTTCTGGACATGTGGTCAGCTTCTTGAAGAGATCTTTGGTGAAACGGCTGAGCCTCAGTTAATTCAACCAACGTTCATCACGGGTTACCCAGCGGACATCTCTCCACTGGCTCGTCGTAGCGACAGCAACCCATTCTTCACAGACCGCTTTGAGTTCTTCATCGGTGGCCGTGAAGTAGCGAACGGTTTCTCTGAGCTTAACGATGCACAAGACCAAGACGAGCGTTTCAAAGCACAAGTTAACGCAAAAGACGCGGGTGATGACGAAGCTATGTACTACGATGCGGACTACATTACTGCACTAGAGCACGGCCTACCGCCAACAGCGGGTCAAGGTATTGGTATCGATCGTCTAGCGATGCTATTTACTAACACGCACACAATCCGTGACGTGATCTTGTTCCCGGCAATGCGCCCACAAGCGTAATTTTCGCTTATGGGGTGTTACTGCCCGTGTAATTTAAAAGCCACCTTCGGGTGGCTTTTTCGGTTTTTAGCGTCAAAACCTAGCTCGTACCGCACTCTTGATTCGAAAAATGATTATTTATGACATAGTCTTACCATTGAGACAAAAAATCTAAGATAGTCTCATTACTATACGTATCGGATCTGAATACGATCTTGCGGCAACTTTGTACCCGTATGATTCGTTTAACTCGTGTTAGCCTGATTGAAAAAATAAAAACAGAATAAGGAAGAAGGATGGGAACTCAATTTAAGATGGATTCCTTACCAGGTTCTCTTATCGTCGTTGGTGGTGCGTACGAACCCTGGTTATCAGTGTTAGAACAAGTGGGTTGGCAATGTACCCAGTGTGCAGATTTACGAAAAGCCGATGCCTTAATTACTGATATTGGCCCCTGCATTGGCATTGTGGATCTTAGTCATGATGAGTTTAGCCTTAACGGTATCGCTAATCTCGTGAGCAACAACAAGCAAGTAAGATGGCTCGCCTTTATTCGTGAATCGCAATTGAGCTCTGATACCATTTGCCAATTTATCGTGAACTTCTGTATCGACTTTTTCACGGCGCCAATCCCAGATGCCCAGTTATTGAGTACCATTGGTCACCAATTGGGTATGCTCAAGCTTGAGCAGAAAGTATGGCCAAACTACGGCATCAACAACAATATGGGTTTGCTTGGCGACTCTGTGGCTGTGAAGCGTTTGAGAGACCAAGTAAAGCGCATTGGGCCGACTGATGTCAGTATCCTGATTTACGGAGAGAGTGGAGCAGGAAAAGAGACGGTTGCACGCTCAATTCATCAAAACTCTTCGCGAGCGCAGAAGCCATTTTTAACGGTCAATTGTCGTGCCTTATCTGAAATGAGAATAGAAGCCGAGGTATTTGGTATCTCAGCACAGCCCGCTGCAGCACCTTGTCTGTTGGAAGAAGCCGACGGCGGAACCATCTTACTCAATGATGTATTGGCGATGCCACGTAATCAGCAGTTGAACCTGCTGCGCTTTCTGCAAGAAGGTAAGATTGAAACCGCGAATGGACCCAAATCTGTCGATGTACGTATCCTGGCTGCGAACTCCTCTGATATCGAGAAGGCGTTGATCGAGGGCGATTTCAATGAAGAGCTTTATCACTACATCAATGTTCTGCGTATTCACGTTCCAAGCTTAAAAGAACGTGTGAGCGATATTTCAGTACTGGCGAATCATTTTCTACGTGAGTACTCGAAAGAGTTTAATGCTCAAGCGAAGAGCTTCTCAGACGATGCTATCTGTTCGATGAATCGATACCATTGGCCTGGAAATGTGCGTGAGCTGATGAATCAGATTAAGCGTGTTGTGTTGATGTCTGATGCTGTGATTATTGAGGATCACCAACTGGATTTACCGAAGCAGAATGATGAACGCCGAAGCTTGAAGAGTATTCGAGAGCGCTCAGAGCGCGATGCGTTGCTGATTGTATTGGAATCTTACGGTGGTCAGGTTTCATTGGCGGCTAAGGAGCTCGGTGTATCACGAGCGACGATGTACCGCTTGCTGAATAAACATAGCCTAATCTCTGAAGGGGTTGTTTAGACTCTTTCAACATGAGTTTATCCAGTCACCGAAAATTAAAGGCCACGTATCTACGTGGTTTTTTTGTTTCTGAAGGATAGTCCGTTGTTTTCTCGTTCGACCCTAAGAGAGATATGCTGTGATTTTATATAATCATAGTGAATATGTTATATGTAAATGAATATGCAACTGATATTTCAGGCGAATGCATTGTTTTAAAAATGTTAACCAATTAGCGGTTGAATAATATACTCACTTGGTTAGACTTTAACCGTGAAAGCAACGACTTAACAAAAACTTGTCTGCTTTTACTACCCCATTTCTTTTTGGATTTTTTAGTTAGCTTGGAGGCGCAAATGAAACATTTCGATTTTATACAGCATATTTGCGCGTCGTTTGATCCGTGTACTGACATGGTGACTGATATGTCACACACATCAGCCATGGCCGATCGAAACACCCAAGATAAACCTAACTAATAGATCCGTACCCTTATTTGGCTGCGGAAAAATAGCAGCTAAGTGAGAAGCCCTCATATTATCTAGAACGCTATTTTTCCTCAGTTTATTCCACAACTGGAGAGTTATTATGCGTCACTCAGTATATTTAAAACTAGCAACAGTTCTTATCCGTGCAGACCTTCGTCGTGAAGAGCGTGAATGGCAACGAAAAGTTCGTCGTAGTTCATATGATCTACCATGGAACAACACCCATTTATTGAGAGATATTGGCCTTGAAGCCGATGGTCGACCAATTGGTTTTTCTGAGCCTGAAGTTGTCACGATTGAGCGCCGAGTTCGTCATCTTCGTCGAGTCTTAAGCGCGCGAATACCGACGTAATCTTGTGGGGTGATAGCGCCTTTCACCCCACAAGATAAACATCAGCGATAGTTATGGCGTCGAAAATGCAAATTTTTGAACTAGAACTGGCCAAAAAAGAGAAGCTCTTGCTTCTCTTTTTTTGCTTTTTTAAGTCGTTATCTAGTAAAGGAAAAGAGTTCTACTAAGCTTTACAGAGCAAGGGAGGCTGACTATGCAGAAGCATCAATTAGACATGTGGTTACATGGAGAGCACAAAGACTCTTATCAGACACCGAAAGTGTACGTTATTGGTTGCTCTGATATCTCTGAATATTTGCTGGCGGTGGAGTACAAACACAAGCTAGAACCGGTAAAGCAAGACGGCGAGCCGCTTCACTTTGGATCCTTGGATCAAGTGAAAGAGGAATTACTCCGGCTCGGCTTTGAAAAGGCCTACCTTCGCTTGCACAACGCGTATGATGAGTTTGGTAATGAACCCAACCAAAGCTACTGCGATATTGAACTGGCGCTCAAACCTCATTAGAGAGTATTTTTAACGAGCGTTGTAGTGAGAAATTACTTCTAAATTGAGACGGTTTATAACGTACTGATCTTTTAGCCTATCTATGCTAGATAAAACCTCTATGCGTAATGGCTTTCTATGCGTAATGGGTTGTTAGCAATCTGTGGGTGAATTGAGTTCGTAGATAGAAACCACGAGGTTTGGTCTTTATTGGTTTTCCACTTGCACCGTAAGCTTCTGTTAACACTCGACTGTTGGCGGCTTTTGGTCGCAAATGCAGTGCTTCGCCGTGTCTTGCTGTTATCTGTTCAACATTACCTAACACGATCAGCTCCATGAGCTCTTCCCAATCCCTTTTTAAGATCTCGTCTTCCGCTTGGGTTGGTGTCCACAATAAAGGGGATCCTACATGCCTTTCTGTCAGCGGGATCTCTCTTTCTCCCTCTACTGGGATCCACAACACTTTAGACAGCTTGTTTCGAACGTGACTGGTTTCCCAAGTTATGCCTTGCACGCCCATCAATGGCGCGACACAAACAAAGGTGGTTTCGAGTGGCTTCCCTGAATAGCCAATCGGGATACTTTTTAGCTCGATCCCGAGCTTGGCAAAATCTTGTTCTGGTTTACTGCCAGCTGGCGCACCCAAGTGCCATTCCAATAGTTGTCCAACCCAGCCTTTATCTCGCTTTAGGTCGTTTGGTACAACCATATTGGCTTCATCGGCGAGCTCTTTGAAGGTCATTCCTGCAATAGCATATGCTCTGTCTAACAGCTCTTGTTGTGTTTGTGGTTCTGGTTTCATAATAAAAGGCATGATCAAAAAAATGATTTTACCAGAAGTTATCACCATATGACGACTGGTTAAGAAATGATCGCCTAGCTAGAGAAGGGATCAAACTCATGGTTATCCACAGGACATGAAGGTAATTAATTGAAATATTAATTTAGTGGATAAATAAACAGGGGTTTGCAGGGGATAAAATGCTTGCTAAATAGGGTTTGAAATGAATCTTTCACTTACTAGTGTGGATAAACATCGGAGTGGTTGATCTTTAACCATGGGTGATTTTTAAAAGATCTTTTGCTTTTTTCATGTTTTTAAAATTGATGGATTTATTTTAATTTATTGATTTTTAATTATTTTATTTTGGTGTGGGTGATTTTTTGTTTTTGGTTCTGATGAATCTATGGATTAAAAAAAACGATTGAGGGTAATTCTTCACATAGTTATTCACAGAAAAGGTGAATAAATGTGGTCTATGTCTCACTCTTGTGTGGGTAACTAAGATTTGAGCAAAACTTATCCATATTCGTAGTTATTATTCATAAATATAGCGCTTGTCACGTCACTAAGTTTGCTCCGATTGGGGATATGTGGAAAAATCAGTGTAATTAAAAATTTAGATAGAGGTTGGCCAGTGATAGATGGCGATGGTTACCGATTAAATGTTGGTATTGTAATCTGTAACAACCATGGTCAGGTCTTCTGGGCTAAACGATACGGGCAACATTCATGGCAATTCCCTCAAGGGGGAATAGATGAAGGTGAAACTCCGGAACAGGCAATGTACCGCGAGTTATATGAAGAGGTTGGCCTTACTAAAAAGGATGTAAAGATCGTCGCGACAAGTCGTCATTGGTTACGCTATAAGCTGCCCAAACGACTGGTTCGGTGGGATTCTAAACCTGTCTGTATTGGACAAAAACAGAAGTGGTTTCTTTTACGCTTAGATTGCGATGAATCGCATATCAATATGCAGCGTGGAAGCACACCTGAGTTTGATGGTTGGCGTTGGGTGAGTTACTGGTACCCAGTTCGACAAGTTGTATCTTTCAAGCGAGATGTTTACCGTCGAGCGATGAAAGAATTCGCATCTTTAGCAATGCCGTTTAAAGAGCGAAAAACAAAAGGAAAGCGCAAATTGCGTAGAGGTTAAGCATGCTCAGCCAACTAAGGGAAATAGTTGAACACGTATCAAGAGTTGAAGATGTGTCGACGGCTCTTGATATTTTGGTTAAAGAGACATGCAGCGCGATGCAGACGGAATGTTGCACCGTGTATTTGGCAAATAATGATATGCAGCGTCTTGAGTTGATGGCAACTCAAGGCCTGATCTTCAAAGGCAATAGTATTCACATTGGTTTTGACGAAGGTTTGGTTGGCCTTGTTAAAAGAAGTGCTGAACCGATCAACCTTGCACAAGCGTCTGCTCACCCTGCTTATAAGTTTTTTCCCGAGCTTGGAGAAAAGGTTTATCACTCTTTTCTCGGCACTCCGATTATCTATCGCAAGCAAGTGCTTGGCGTATTGGTCATTCAACAGAAGTCCCCCCGTTTATTCAGTGAGATGGAAGAATCCTTCCTTGTTACACTCTCAGCACAACTTGCGGTTATTGTGGCGCATGCCCAAACTCAAGGCCATTGGCTGTTAGAGCAACAGAAGCTACCTGCGACCAAAGGTATTGCAGCTTCATCGGGTGTGGCGATTGGTGACTTATGGTGGGACAACACTCAGCCTGAACTCACCGATGTTTACCCTGCTTCGACGCTCAATGTTGAAAGGGAGCATGAGCTGTTGGCAGTCGCTGTCGAAAATGCTCTCAATGATTTTAAGCGAATGCGAAAGCGTTTAGATAGTGAAATCAATAAAGACGCGTTGGCGATCTTTGATCTGTTTACTCACTTACTCAACGATCCCATGTTACGTAAGGATCTCAAGAGTCAAATTCAGAAAGGCGACAAAGCCGATTGGGCATTGAGACAGGTTGTTGAGAGTTACTCTAACCGTTTTGCTCGTATGTCAGATGTGTACCTTCGGGAGAGAGCGCAAGACGTCCGAGAGCTTGGTCAAAGACTGCTCTATTTCCTCCACAATTCTGAACATGAACTTCGCACGTTAGATAAACCGATTATTTTGGTGGTTCGTGAGTTAACGGCCTCTGTATTAGCGTCTATTCCTAAAGAAAAACTATTAGCGGTTATTTCCTTGGAAGGGGCGGCGAACTCGCACGCAGCAATTTTATCTCGAGCTTTGGGTATTCCTTCTGTTATGGGAGTTAACCTTAATCTTTCGCAAGCTAATGGTAAGCAAGCGATTGTTGACGGGTATAGCGGCGAGATCTTTATTGAGCCGACTAAAAACCTGCTCAAAGAGTATCGGGGGCTGATTCTAGAAGAGAGTGAGCTCTCCTCTATGGTCAATCGAGAACTGTACTTACCGGCAAAAACGAAAGACGACAAGCAAGTCGAGATTCTGCTTAATGCGGGTTTGAGTGCAGACACTAACATCGCTATCAACCAAGGGGTTGATGGGGTTGGTCTGTATCGAACCGAAATTTCTTTCTTGTTGCAGCAAAGGTTTCCGTCAGAGGACGAACAATTCAAGCAGTATCGTTCTGTGCTTGCGAGTTACCCTGAGAAGCAAGTGGTGATGCGAACCTTGGATATTGGTGGAGATAAGGCGTTACCTTACTTCCCAATAGAAGAAGACAATCCATTCCTTGGTTGGCGTGGTATTCGTTTTACGCTCGATCATCCTGACATCTTTATTATTCAGTTACGTGCCATGTTACGTGCGAGTTGTGATAGCCAGAACTTGAGTATCTTGTTGCCGATGATCTCTAGCACTCAAGAACTGGATGATACTGTTCAACTTATCGAGCAAGCCTACGATGAAGTGCATGAACTCGACAGTCGAGTTCGTATGCCGCGTATCGGTATCATGATTGAAGTGCCATCAATGCTTTACCTTCTTCCGCTTATTGCGGATAAAGTTGATTTCGTTTCGGTGGGCACCAATGACTTAACTCAATATTTATTGGCGGTTGACCGGAACAATTCCCGCGTCTCTGATGTCTATGAATCCATGCACCCTGCAGTGATCATGGCATTGAAACACATCCATGATACTTGTAAGCAATATCAATTGCCTGTGTGTATATGTGGAGAGCTCGCGGGTGATCCAATGGGTGCATTGCTCTTGATTGGGTTAGGGTATGAGACGTTAAGTATGAACACCTCAAATGTCGCAAGGACTAAGTATTTGATTCGTCAATCTAAGCTTAGTGAACTGCAAGATTTGGCAAATGAGGCGCTATCAAAACCGTATGGAAGTGACATCTATAGTATGATGCTCAACTATTTCGAAGAGCGTGAATTTACAGGCTTCATTCGAGCGGGTAAAAAATAGGATTTAACGTGTCATATGAACTGATAGGCTTGCTAGCAGGCCTTGGTGCTATTGTTGGTGTTTTAGCTGGCTTGCTGGGCATTGGTGGTGGTTTGCTGGTGGTTCCTGCCTTACTCTTTTTGCTTCCTAAAGCGGGTATCCCTCAAGAGTTTGCGATGCAAATGGCATTGGCTACCTCGTTATCAACCATCATCGTTACGTCGGGATCGTCTGCGATTAACCATTTAAAATTGGGTAATGTAGAGATGTTTGTCGTTAAATGGTTGATACCAGGTGTCGTGATAGGTGGCTTCCTAGGTTCTTTCGTGGCCGATGTGATTCCAGCTCAATACTTACCAAAAGTCTTTGGTGTGATTGTCTTGGTATTGGCGTTGCAAATGCTGTTGTCTATTCGCTCTAAGAGTCAAAAGTCGATGCCGGGTTCAGCTAAAACCATGTTATGTGGTGGCGGTATTGGTTTGGTTTCAAGCTTGGCTGGTATTGGTGGTGGTTCTTTATCGGTGCCTTTCCTTAACCATCACGGTGTGGAAATGCGCAAAGCTGTAGGCTCATCCTCTGTATGTGGTTGTGTTATCGCGATTTCGGGAATGCTAGGCTTTATTTGGCATGGCTCTTCTGTCGATGATCTTCCGGCGTATAGCTTGGGTTATGTTTATCTACCGGCTTTGATAGCGATATCTTGTACCTCAGTACTGACCACACGAGTTGGCGCTAAACTGGCCACTCAATTGCCAACCCCCGTGCTGAAGAAATTCTTTGCGGTATTTTTAATGTTTATAGCAGCCACTATGCTGCTGTAGTGTCTTTTCTGTTAGCTGTTGAGTTAACCGTTATTCAATTTTAGATAGAGAGCCAAGTATGTCTCAGGGTTTTATCGAATTCCCAAATATCGATCCTGTTCTTATTGAACTAGGACCAATCTCAGTTCGTTGGTACGGCCTAATGTACCTTGTTGGTTTTATGTTTGCTCTTTGGTTAGCAAATCGCCGAGCGGATCAACCAGATAGTGGTTGGACTCGAGAGCAAGTATCAGACTTACTGTTTGCTGGCTTTTTAGGTGTGGTACTGGGTGGTCGTATTGGCTACGTACTTTTCTACAACTTTGGCCTTTTCATTGATGATCCACTCTACCTATTTAAGGTATGGACTGGCGGTATGTCTTTCCACGGTGGTTTGCTTGGTGTGATCACCGCGATGCTTTGGTATGCCAAAAAGAACGGTCGAACCTTTTTTGGTGTCGCAGACATGATTGCACCATTGGTTCCATTTGGTTTAGGTATGGGGCGTATGGGCAACTTCATGAATAGTGAGCTATGGGGTCGTGTGACTGATGTGCCATGGGCGATTGTATTCCCTAACGGTGGTCCGCTTCCTCGTCACCCATCTCAGCTTTATGAAATGGCGCTTGAAGGTATTGTACTGTTCTTCATCTTGAACTGGTTCATCAAAAAGCCGCGTCCTCTTGGTTCTGTATCAGGGTTATTCCTAGCAGGATATGGTACATTCCGCTTCCTAGTTGAATACGTACGTGAACCTGATGCTCAGCTAGGTTTGTTCGGTGGATTTATCTCTATGGGACAAATTTTGTCACTGCCAATGGTTATCATCGGTGTGTTGATGATGGTTTGGGCATACAAGCGTGGTCACTACAAAGATGAATTACCACAACAAACGAAGTAAGGAATTGGTGTGAAACAGTATTTAGATCTCTGTCAGCGTATCGTTAATGACGGTACTTGGATTGAAAATGAACGCACAGGCAAGCGCTGCCTAACCGTAATCAATGCTGACCTTGAATATGATGTTGGTAATAACCAATTCCCACTGGTAACAACACGTAAAAGTTTTTGGAAAGCCGCAGTTGCCGAGCTGCTTGGCTATATACGTGGTTACGACAATGCTGAAGATTTTCGTAAGCTAGGGACTAAAACTTGGGATGCGAATTCTAACCTGAATGAAGCATGGCTAAATAACCCTTACCGCAAGGGTGAAGACGACATGGGCCGTGTTTATGGCGTTCAAGGACGTGCATGGGCAAAACCTGACGGCGGTCATATCGACCAACTGAAGAAGATTGTTGATGATCTAACAAACGGTATTGATGACCGCGGCGAGATCTTAAACTTCTATAACCCAGGTGAGTTCCACATGGGTTGTTTGCGTCCGTGTATGTACAGCCATCACTTCTCTCTACTTGGTGACACTTTGTACCTAAACAGTACTCAGCGCTCTTGTGATGTTCCATTAGGTCTGAACTTCAACATGGTTCAAGTGTATGTGTTCCTAGCAATCATGGCGCAAATCACGGGTAAGAAAGCGGGTGTGGCTTACCACAAGCTGGTTAATGCTCATATCTACGAAGATCAACTCGCACCTATGCGTGATATCCAGTTGAAGCGTGAGCCTTTAGCGGGGCCAACATTCCATATCAATCCTGAGATTAAGTCTCTAGAAGATTTGGAAACGTGGGTGACGATGGATGACTTCTGGGTTGAAGGCTACGAATGCCACGAAGCGATTAAGTACCCATTCTCGGTTTAATCTAATCTGCTTTGTTTGTTTGACTGACTGACTGACTGACTGACTGACTGATTGATCGAAAGGCTGCCTCTGCGCAGCCTTTTTTATTTCTGATGCTTGGCTTGCTTACTATTCGTAAAACCAATAATCTTGAGTGGTCTTTTCTAACCACAGAACTACTATGACTCGCTCGCATTGCTTTGTATTGCAACACGACTTTCCTATTTCTTTCTACCCTGATAAAAACCAGTTGGTGATTGATAGTGAAGAGATTCATTTAGAGCCACTACAAGCAAGGCTGCTCAGCTATTTCATCGACAAGCGCGGGCAAGTGGTTAGTACGCAGCAGATAGCTGCTGATGTCTGGCAACGAACTCAAGTGTCTGACAACTTGGTCAGACAGGTCATCAGTTTACTGCGCAGTCAGCTTCAGGATAAAGTACGTCCGTATCGCATCATTCAGACCATTCCTAAGCAAGGTTATCTGTTCGATATTGAGATAATTCAGCCTAGCGTTGAGACTACTCCCGTAGTAGAAATTCCCCCACCTGAAATCAAAGTTGTTTCTAAGCCTAAAAATAAAACCATTGCCCTGATTACAACCGCAGTATTCTCTATTGGCTTAATAGCAACTTGGGCGTGGCAAATTGATGTCTCAACCAATGACACAGCTGTTATTTCTGCGCCTCAAAGTGATGTGATTCCCGTTTATATCCATGACATAACACTCGATTCTGCGGACGATTATGAGATGTCGGAAAGCGTGTACAACTACCTATTCTACGGGCTGAACTCAGCGAGAAATTTATCGGGTTACCACTTCTCTCAGCTCTCAAAACAGGGCAAGCAATCACTTGCCAATAATGGTGTCGAACTCAAAGGTTGGCTCAAGCAAAAGGGCAGTAATTATATACTGAGCGTGCTGATACAAAACAACCGCCAGCCCAATCAAAGCCAGAAAGTGGAAAAGAGCTTTAGCCAAGATAACTTCTTTGATGCCATTGGGGATGTGATTCTTGAGATTAAAGCCATTATTGCCCCAATGAGTTCAGAATACGGTGTCGTCAGTCATCGAGTGACTTCTATTGATAACTACGACGATTGGAAGGCTATTTCAGAGGGAATATCGCTTTTCTACCAAGGCAAAGGTGGACAGCCATTTGCAGAGATCGCACTTCAGTTGGATACGATTCAACAGCAAGGAAGAGACAATTATTTGGTCAATGCCTTATTGTCGTATTCGGAATCTTTGGCTTATTTGCAAAGTCATGAGCAAGAAGATCGCGAACATGCACTGCAACTGGCAAAGCAAGCCTTTGAGATGAACCCACGTTGTGATATTGCCAACCTTACCTTGGGTCTTGCACTGTTAATCAACCAACATGCCAATCAAGCTTTCCCTTACCTTTTTTATGCGGCCGAAAGTACACCGAGCCCTATCAGTTTTTATCTACTTAGTGTGGCTGACAAGCTGTCGGATAACCCAGAAGGTTCGCAATACAACTATCAGCGCTATACCGAAGTGAAAAAAGAGTATAATGGCCAACTGTTTGATATTATTGAATCTTTATAAAAAACAAACCTTTCCTAAACCACATAATTCTCTTTGAAGTGAAGACGTTGAGTTACCGCTAATAGTAACGGCTCTTCCGCAAGGTTTTCTTGTGCCGACAGGCTTCTCAACATGTTTGATTATTGTTTGGACTCAGGCTCGATTGCCTTGCATCAAGCGTAAAAACATCGACTTCCACATACTGGTAACCAAATCATTAATTATTTGGGGTACACACATGTTGAAGAAGTTTGCTTTTCAGATCATTCCAATTCAGATCTTCTTATTCGTCTTTTGGTTCAAAAATGGCTTTGTTGATAAAGTGATGGGCGTTGTGCTTGGCTTTATTACGCCAGATACCGCTTATTCAGGTGATACTTGGGCTGGCTGGAAAGGCTATATTGTAGGAACTTGGGATAAGAGCCAAATCGGTCATGCTCTACTGAGTCCAACATTCGATTTTATGTTCCCTATTCTGATTGGTTTGCAATGTGTACCGTTTTTACTGGTTATTCGTTCGGTATTTGCAGGTGAGTTCATGTCTGGCAAGGAGCGTCCGTGGTTACTTTATGCTGCCTTTGCTTCTTTATTTGTGACTGCTTGTATGGCTTTCACTCAAACCATCACAGGCGCAAGCGACGGGCAGTATCTATGGCAACTTATCGGCTTTGGCATGGTTGCCATTATGTATCTGCGTAATGAGCAAGGTAAGTAAGCGTTGTTTAGATGCGGGATACGAAGGGTAGCTAGATACGAGTAAACGAGATGCGGGATACGAAGAGCGTCTTTAAATTTGAGTCAGTGAGATACTGAATATCAAACGCAGATAATGAGAGGCAGTCGCTTTTCGTTACTCGTTCACTCGCATCCCACATCTGCCTTTCAGAAAAGAAAAAGCCCGCAACCTAGGAGGTTGCGGGCTTTGCTATAAGCGATGTTTGTTTTGCTATTAAGCAGTCAGTGCTAACACGCTACCTGGCAGTACAAGGAATACCGCAACAAGATAACCAGCTACTACAGCTTTATTTTTCACTGCCATGTCTGAAATGATGTCAGCTGCTTTCACTGGCAGTTCACGTAGGAACGGAATACCAAAGATGAATACCGTTGCCATGATGTTGAACACCAAGTGTACTAGAGCAATCTGTAGTGCGAATACTGCGAACTCACCAGATACTGCTGTAGCTGCAAGTAGAGCCGTAATACATGTACCGATGTTTGCACCCAAAGTGAATGGGTAAACGTCACGTACTTTAAGAACACCTGAACCTACTAGTGGAACCATCAAGCTTGTTGTTGTAGAAGAAGACTGAACAAGGATAGTCACGATAGAGCCAGAAGCGATACCGTGGATAGGACCACGACCGATTGCGTTCTTTAGAATCTCACGAGCACGGCCAACCATTAGGCTCTTCATTAGCTTACCCATTACCGTGATAGCTACGAAGATAGTCGCTATACCTAGAACGATAAGCATAACCCCACCAACAGTGTCGCCAAACGTTGATAGTGGCTCTTTAATCGCACTTACAACAGGCTTAGTGATTGGCTTGATGAAGTTAAGACCACCCATGCTCATATCACCTGTTGCTAGCATCGGTGATACTAACCAGTGAGAAATTTTCTCTAGAATACCAAACGCCATCTCTAGTGGTAGGAAGATAGCAACGGCTAATAGGTTAAAGAAATCGTGAATCGTCGCACTTGCGAATGCACGTTTGAACTCATCTTTACAACGAACATGACCAAGGCTAACTAGCGTATTGGTTACTGTAGTACCAATGTTTGCACCCATGATCATAGGGATTGCTAGCTCAACAGGTAAACCACCTGCCACAAGGCCAACGATAATTGAAGTAACTGTACTTGATGATTGAATAAGGGCTGTTGCCACTAAACCAATCATTAAGCCTGCAACTGGATGTGAAGCAAATTCGAAAAGAACTTTTGCTTGCTCGCCTGTTGCCCATTTGAAGCCTGTACCAACCATTGAAACTGAAAGTAATAGTAGGTAAAGCATGAATGCCAAGTTAGCCCAGCGTAGCCAACGAGTTGTGCTCGAGATAGGCGCTGCTGCAGTAGTAGCTTGGTTCATAATGTTTTCTCCATTGGACCGTTTTAGTCTGTGTTTGGTCTGTTTGTTTAATCTGAGCGTGATGTTAGAGAACAAATATTTCAGTAATATTACATTTTGGTTTAGGTGAGACTTTTTTGTGATGATTTGCTCTTTAAATATTTGGCCTTGAAATAGTGGTGGTTTAACTTGTTGTTTTTAAAGTTTTTTGTTCGTATTTTTGATAGGTGATATAGATCTTAAAAGTTAGAGAAAAATTGAAAATAATCGTTGAAATATTACATTATGAAATCAGACACTTCGTAAAAATAAGTAGTAATTGATAGTTGGGTATGGTTTTTCCGAGTTTGTTGAGTGGAGGTGTCATATTTGATATAACAGGTTATCTTCTCTTTTTTACGGCACATTTATGTCGCATCTCAACTATAACCACCTTTATTACTTCTGGATGGTTTGCAAGCAAGGCTCTGTTACTAAAGCTGCAGAAGCCCTATTCCTAACACCACAAACGGTAACTGGTCAGATAAAAGCCTTAGAAGAGCGTATGGATGGCAAGCTAACTAAGCGTAATGGTCGCAGTGTTGAGCCGACAGAGCTTGGGCAGCTGGTCTTTAAATATGCCGATCGTATGTTTGGCCTGAGTTACGAGATGCTGGATATCGTGAATTATAGCCAGCACTCCAATATTCTGTTTGATGTTGGCGTCGCGGATGCACTGTCCAAAAGATTAGTCAGCAAGATATTGATGTCGACAATCCCACCCGATAACAGCATTCATTTACGCTGCTTTGAATCGACCCATGAAATGCTACTTGAACAACTTTCTCAGCATAAGCTCGATATGATTTTGTCAGACTGCCCGGTGGATTCTAGCCAAAGCCCAGGCCTGTTTAGTAAGAAGTTGGGTGAGAGTGGTATGAGCTTTTTCAGTTCAGGTAATGTGGAAGGTGTTAACTTTCCGGCTGTATTAGAACAAAAGAAACTGTTAATCCCAGGAAGTCGAACTTCGATGGGGCGTAAAGTACTGCAATGGTTTGATAGACAAGGACTTAAGCCTGATATTTTGGGTGAGTTTGATGACGCGGCATTGATGAAGGCTTTTGCTCGTTACCACCACGACGCTATTTTCTTAGCGCCTACGCTATATATGTCAGAGGTTGAGGAAGATACGTCATTGCAATTGTTGGGGGGAATCGAGGAGTTAAAAGAGGAGTACTACGTCATATTTGCTGAGAGGATGATCCAACATCCCGCAGTAAAAAATGTATGTGACGCAGATTTTAGCAAATTGTTCGAGTGAGCTTGTTTGTTAATGAATTGATATCGATTATCATGACTTCATAATCTGCCGGAAATACTGATAACCCGGACTTGGCGTAAAGGTTGTATGGAGCCAAACTATGAACTTAAAAGAGATGGAGAAGAATTCAGCACAAGCTGTGATTCTACTCAAAGCCATGGCCAATGAGCGTCGCTTACAGATTCTGTGCCTATTGCATGGTACTGAGCTGTCGGTTGGGGAGTTGTGTGGCAAGTTGGAATTGAGTCAATCTGCTTTATCTCAACATCTTGCTTGGTTGAGAAGAGATGGTTTGGTCGAAACTCGCAAAGAAGCTCAAACAGTGTATTACACATTGAGCAGTGAAGAAGTAAAAGCGATGATTAACCTACTGCATGGTATGTACTGCAAGTAGTTTATTGCTGGTGGGGGGGCAGTGATTTCTTACCAGGGTAGGGTCGACACAAGGAAGTGTCAGTATTTCATGTCGAACGTTAGTGCCTATCAGCAAACCGCATATCTTTAAGTAAACCAAGTAGCGCTCAGCAAGAAAAATCTCTGTGTTACTCAAAATTTAGATATAAAAAAACCGGCCGAGGCCGGTTTTTTTCGTTTTGCGTTGTAATCAAATTTCTATTAAAGAGCTTTGATTGCAGCAGCGAAACGAGACTTATGACGTGCAGCTTTATTCTTATGAATAAGGCCTTTAGTCGCCATGCGGTCTAGAAGAGGTGTAACTTCTACAAGAGCAGCAGTTGCAGCTTCTTTATTGCCAGCTTCAATAGCTGCAATAGTTTTTTTCATGTAAGTGCGCATCATAGAACGACGGCTAGCATTGTGCTGGCGACGTTTCTCAGCTTGGATAGCGCGCTTCTTAGCAGATTTACTGTTTGCCAAGGTCTAACTCCCAAAAACTTAGTTCGGTGACAATTTAAGGGCGAGGACTATCCCTCATAGGCGCTTAATTGTCAAATGATTTGTGCAAAAACCAATCGTAGCCAAACAAACTTTGGTATGGAAAGGTCATCGCGGTTAAGATGGCGGGGATTCTAACAGCATTTTTAGACCAATGCTAATAAATATGCTTCTTAGGACAGGATAGTATTTATCCTCGCTTGAAAGTAATCAACCAGTGTCAGAGGTTTGTGTGAGTAAACGACTATTAAAGTCAGGCCTGATTGTCAGTGCAATGACTTTTGTTTCCCGTGTATTGGGGCTAGTACGTGATGTAGTAGTAGCAAATTTAATGGGAGCAGGAGCGAGTGCCGACGTATTTTTCTTCGCTAATAAAATCCCTAATTTCTTACGTCGACTTTTCGCAGAAGGTGCCTTTTCTCAAGCGTTTGTTCCTGTATTAACGGAATATCACGCTGCAGGTGATAAAGATAAGACTCGAGATTTAATTGCCAAAGTGTCGGGCACGCTCGGGGTTCTAGTTTCTATCGTCACCGTTATCGGGGTGTTGGGCTCGGGTGTCATCACTGCGATGTTTGGCGCAGGTTGGTTTATCGACTGGTTAAATGATGGCCCAGCAGCACCAAAATTTGAGCTGGCGAGCTTTATGCTCAAGATTACCTTTCCTTATTTATGGTTTATCACCTTTGTTGCTTTATCTGGTGCAATCCTCAATACCATGGGCAAATTTGCGGTTTCGTCATTTACCCCTGTGTTCCTGAACGTAATGATCATAGGTTCAGCATGGTTTATCTCTCCTAATCTAGAACAACCCGAAATTGGCTTGGCCATCGGTGTGTTTCTTGGTGGTTTAGTCCAGTTCCTTTTCCAAATGCCTTTCTTGATTAAAGCGGGTGTGTTGGTTAAGCCGAAGTGGGGTTGGAGAGATCCTGGTGTAGTTAAGATCCGCACGCTAATGATCCCTGCCTTGTTTGGTGTGTCAGTGAGCCAAATCAACTTGTTGTTCGATACCTTCATTGCCAGCTTTCTAGCAACCGGCTCTATCAGTTGGCTATATTATTCGGATCGATTATTGGAATTCCCACTCGGTTTGTTTGGTATTGCTATTGCGACGGTTATTCTTCCTGCTTTGTCGCGTAAACACGTAGACGCTCAAGGGGAAGGGTTTGCTCATACCATGGACTGGGGCGTGCGCATGGTTTTATTGCTAGGCATTCCTGCAATGTTAGGCCTTATTGTTTTAGCAAAGCCGATGCTGATGGTGCTCTTCATGCGTGGCGAGTTTTCACCACACGATGTACAGCAGGCTTCCATGTCTTTGGTGGCATACGCTTCAGGCTTGCTTAACTTCATGTTGATTAAAGTGTTGGCTCCGGGCTATTACTCACGTCAAGATACTAAAACCCCTGTGAAGTACGGCATCATTGCGATGGTCACTAACATGGTGTTCAATGCGATCTTCGCTTATTTCTATGGTTATGTTGGTTTGGCAATCGCAACGGCGTTATCTGCGTTCGTGAACATGACTCTACTTTATCGTGGTCTGCATATAGCGGGTGTTTATCGTTTAACCAAGACTACATTGTTGTTTAGCCTTAAATTATTAGTATCTGGAACTGTGATGGTTGGCGTGATTTTATGGCAACTAGACAATATGCAGCTGTGGCTTGATTGGAGCTTCAACCAAAGAGCGTTGACGCTAACAGGGTTGATCGCACTTGGTGGCTTTGCTTATATTGTGTCGGTACTGGTTTTAGGTATCCGAGTAAAACATTTAAAAGCAGCGACAGATTAATACTGATTAGTATATAATCCGTCGGTTTCACACAATAAATGATGCAAATAACAGGTTTTAGCTGATCACAATGGAACTGATCCGAGGTATACACAATATTAAAGCACAGCATCATGGCTGTGTATTAACCATAGGTAACTTCGATGGTGTTCATTTAGGGCATCAAGAGGTTCTGAGTCAGGTTTCTAAACAAGCTACAGCACTGGGACTCCCTTCTGTTGTCATGACGTTTGAACCGCAACCTATGGAGTTGTTTGCTAAAGGTCGAGCGCCAGCGCGTTTAACTCGCTTACGAGATAAGTACGTGCAATTGAGCAAGCTAGAGATTAGTCGTTTGTTGTGTGTGAATTTCAATCAGTATTTTGCAAGCTTGTCTGCGGAAGCGTTCATTAAGGATCTTTTGGTTGATAAGCTTGGTGTGAAATTCTTGGTGGTTGGTGACGACTTTTGCTTTGGCAAAGGCCGAACAGGTAATTTCGCTATGCTTAAAGAAGCGGGCGAAAAATATGGTTTTGAGGTGGTGAGCACCCAAAGCTATTGCTTAAACCAATTACGAGTAAGCAGCACTGAGATACGAAATGCGTTAGCGGCCAATGACTTGGCTTCTAGTGCTACCATGCTTGGGCGTGACTACAGTATCAGTGGTCGTGTTTCTCATGGTCGTAAACTAGGGAGAACTATCGGTTTCCCTACCGCTAATATTCCATTAAAACGTTGTGTTTCTCCTGTGTCGGGAGTGTATGTTGTTGAAGCATTAGATATCGACGGTGTTCCTGTCGGTGGTGTTGCTAATATTGGACAACGACCAACAGTTAATGGTGTAAGGCAGCAATTAGAAGTACATTTTTTTGACTTTAAAGCCAATTTATATGGTAAACAGTTAGAAGTGCGACTTTTGCACAAACTGCGCGACGAGATAAAGTTTGAGTCGTTCGACGCATTAAAGAATCAAATAGAATTGGATGCTGAAGCCGCAAGGGTGTGGCTGCTTCAGCTAAAGAATTAGTCGGATGATTCCACCGATTAACATAATGTCTAACTTCGCCCAATATAACGGAATTAAGAATCGATGAGTGATTATAAAGATACCCTGAACTTACCAGAAACAGGGTTCCCAATGCGCGGCAATCTGGCAAATCGTGAACCAGAAATGCTGAAGCGTTGGTACAAAGAAGATCTTTACGGCGAAATCCGTAAGGCAAAGAAAGGTAAAAAATCTTTCGTGCTGCATGATGGCCCTCCATACGCGAACGGCGACATTCACATTGGCCACGCGCTGAATAAGATTCTTAAAGACATTATTATCAAATCTAAGACCCTTTCTGGTTTTGATGCACCGTACATCCCAGGTTGGGACTGTCACGGTCTTCCAATCGAGTTGATGGTTGAGAAGAAGAAAGGTAAGCCTGGTCAGAAGATTTCAGCGGCAGAATTCCGCGAAGAGTGTCGTAAGTACGCTGCGGGCCAAGTTGAAGGTCAGAAAGAGAGCTTCAAACGTCTTGGTATCATGGGCGAGTGGGATAAACCTTACCGCACTATGGATTTTGGCACTGAAGCGAACATCATTCGTTCTCTAGGCAAAATCGCAGACAAAGGTCACCTTCTTAAAGGTTTCAAACCCGTTCACTGGTGTACTGACTGTGGCTCTGCTTTGGCTGAAGCTGAAGTTGAATACAAAGATAAAGTGTCTCCATCTATCGATGTGAAATTTACAGCAGCTGACGAAGCGGCTCTACTAGAGAAATTTACTCTAGCGGAAGGTCACGCGGGTCAGGGCGAAATCTCTATCGTTATCTGGACGACAACACCATGGACTCTGCCGGCTAACCGCGCAGTATGTCTACGTGATGATCTTGAATACGTATTGATCCAAGTTGAAGCGAATGGCGAACAGCCAGCTCAACGTATCGTTGTTGCTTCTGAACTAGCAAAAGACGTAATGGATCGTGCGGGTATCGAGCACTTCCATAACCTTGGTTTTGCTACTGGTGCTGATCTTGAGCTTTCTCAATTCAACCACCCGTTCTACAACTTTACGGTTCCTGCTGTTCTTGGCGACCACGTTACAACTGACTCTGGTACTGGTGTGGTTCATACCGCTCCTGGTCACGGTCAAGAGGATTTCGTGGTTGGTAAGAAGTACAACCTAGAAATTGCTAACCCAGTAGGTTCTAACGGCGTTTACCTGCCAGATACTGAGCTATTTGCTGGTCAGCACGTATTCAAAGCGAACGACTCTGTTTTAGAAGTTCTAAAAGAGAAGGGTGCACTACTGCATCACCACGCTTACGAGCACAGCTACCCACACTGTTGGAGACACAAAACTCCAATCATCTTCCGTGCAACACCACAATGGTTCATCTCTATGGATCAAGCTGGCCTACGTGCAAAAGCACTAGAGTCAACGAAGAGTGTTGAATGGATGCCAGAATGGGGTCAAAGCCGTATCGAAGGTATGATCGAAGGTCGCCCTGAGTGGTGTATCTCTCGTCAACGTACTTGGGGTGTGCCAATTGCTCTGTTCGTTCATAAAGAAACATCAGAACTTCACCCAGATAGCCCAGCTCTTATTGAAAAAGTAGCGAAGCTTGTGGAAGAAAAAGGCATTCAAGCTTGGTGGGATGTAGATGCTGCTGAACTGATGGGTGCTGAAGACGCTGACAAGTACGAGAAAGTACTTGATACGCTAGACGTATGGTTCGACTCAGGTGTAACGCACTTCTCTGTTGTTGACTCTCGTGAAGAGTACAACTTCCCGAATGAAGAAAGAACGCACAGTGCTGATCTTTACCTTGAAGGTTCTGACCAACACCGTGGCTGGTTCCAGTCTTCTTTGATTTCATCTATCGCGATGAAAGACGAAGCACCATACAAGCAAGTGCTAACGCACGGTTTCGTGGTTGATGGTAACGGCCGTAAGATGTCTAAATCTATCGGTAACGTTGTTGCTCCTAAAGATGTAACGAACAAGCTAGGCGCAGATATTCTACGTCTATGGGTTGCTTCTACGGATTACACTAACGAAGTTGCGGTTTCTGACGAGATCCTTAAGCGTTCTGCTGATGCTTACCGTCGTATTCGTAACACGGCTCGTTTCTTCCTAGCGAACTTGAACGGTTTCAACCCTGAAACTGACCTAGTGCCTGCTGAAGAAATGGTAGCACTTGATCGCTGGGCTGTTGGCCGTGCTCAAGCTGCACAAGAAGAGATCGTTAAAGCATACGGTGAGTACAACACTCACGGTGTAACTCAGCGTCTAATGCAGTTCTGTTCTATCGAAATGGGTTCTTTCTATCTAGACGTAATTAAAGACCGTCAGTACACAGCGAAGCAGGGCAGCCATGCTCAACGTAGCTGTCAAACGGCGCTTTACTACATCGTGGAAGCTCTAGTTCGTTGGATGGCTCCTATCATGTCGTTCACTGCAGATGAAATCTGGAACGAGATGCCAGGCGAACGCGACACGTTTGTATTCACAGGCGAGTGGTTCGAAGGCCTATTTGGTCTTGCTGACGACGAAGAGCTAAGCAACGAATTCTGGACTGAAATCCAGTCAGTTCGTGGTGCAGTGAACAAGCTTCTTGAAGATGCTCGTAAAGAGAAAACAATCGGTGGTGCTCTGCAGGCTGAAGTTACTCTATACGCTGACGATGAACTAGCGGCTAAAATCAACAAGCTAGAAGATGAGCTACGTTTCGTACTTATCACTTCTGCTGCGGTTGTTAAGCCACTTAGCGATAAGTCTGATACAGCTCAAGCGACAGACGTTGCAGGTCTATACGTTGAAGTTGCAGCAACTGAAGCTGAGAAGTGTGACCGTTGCTGGCACCACACTCCAGATGTAGGCACAATTGAAGGTCACGAGAAAGTTTGTGGTCGTTGTGTGTCGAACATCGACGGTGAAGGCGAAGTGCGTAAGTACGCATAACGACTCAGAGAAAGACTGAACTTTTTGTAAAAATCATAGCCCCAGTACCAACTGGGGTTATTTTTAATTATAGGAAATGTGTTTAGCCAAGTTTGGTAATCAAGGTCACTTAAATTGAGTAACAGTGAATACCAACTTCGTAAATACTAGGAATAGAAATGAGTGAAGTTTCGTTAAAACAATCTGGTGTGCGTTGGTTATGGTTGGCCCTACTGGTCTTCCTTGCTGATATCGGTATCAAACTCTTTGTTATGGACAACATGGGTTATGGCTGGGCAAACCGCATTGAGGTGTTGCCATTCTTTAACTTTTTGTACGTGCATAATTACGGTGCAGCATTTAGCTTCTTGAGTGATCAAAGTGGTTGGCAGCGCTGGTTATTTACGGGTATCGCATTTGCGGTAACGGGGATGCTGACGTACTGGATGAGTAAGCTACCAGCAACAGATAAGTGGAACAACATTGCTTATGCGATCATCATTGGTGGCGCTGTTGGTAACGTGTTCGACCGTGTTGTACATGGCTTTGTCGTCGATTACTTAGACTTCTATTGGGGTATTTACCACTGGCCTGCATTTAACCTAGCGGATATGGGAATCTGTATCGGCGCCGCGATGATCATCTTAGATGGTTTCCGTAAGAAAGATGAAAGCCAATAGACTACTCAGACATTAATGAGTATCAAGCAAATCGCTTTGTAATAGATTGTCCTAAAGTCAGCCTATGACTCACAGAATAGAATAGCCCTAAGCGCTGTCGGTTGATTCCGACGGCGCTTTTTTTTATGCTGCAACTAATATGAGAGCAAAGCAAAATGCATTCTCAAATAATAAAGAAATCTAAGGAAAGTAACGTGGCAGCAATTAAAAATGATTCAGCAGTAACTCTACATTTTACGATTAAAATGAAGGATGGTTCAGTTGCCGATAGCACCGAAAATATGGGTAAGCCTGCAAAGTTCGTGATGGGTGATGGCAGCCTAAGTGAGAACTTTGAACAGTGCCTGATTGGCCTTGAAACGGGGACTGAAAAGTCTATCGAATTGAAGGCGGAAGACGCGTTTGGTATGCCAAATCCAGATCATATTCATCATATGGATCGTGCTAAGTTTGTTGGCGATTCTGAAGTCGAGGTTGGCACTATTATGGCTTTCTCTGGTCCTGATGGTATGGAAATTCCAGGTATTATCACTGAGATCGCGGGTGATTCAGTGACGGTTGATTTTAATCATCCATTAGCAGGCCAAGACGTTACGTTTGACGTTAACATCTTAGCTGTGGACTAACTGTCTTAACGGTGGAGTAGCTATCTTAGCGGTTAATCACTATCTTAACAGTAGAATAATATCGCCTTACAGGTGTGATGCAACCCAGAGCTTCACTGTCTAGGCGCTTCACTGTAGAATGCGAACCTCGCTGACAGCGAACTCTATAGAAACAACCTTAGTACCGCGGTAAATGATGAGCAATGAAATGAAAATAATGTTAGCTAACCCTCGTGGCTTTTGTGCCGGTGTCGATCGTGCGATCAGCATCGTAGAGCGCGCACTAGAAATGTATCAGCCACCGATCTATGTTCGCCATGAAGTGGTGCACAACCGCTTTGTTGTTGAGGGGCTCAAGCAGCGTGGTGCTATTTTTGTCGAAGAGTTAAGTGAAGTACCTGACGATAACATCGTGATCTTCTCGGCTCACGGTGTCTCTCAAGCGGTTCGTAAAGAAGCGAAAGAGCGCGAACTTACCGTTTTTGATGCGACTTGCCCGTTGGTGACTAAAGTTCATATGGAGGTTGCTCGAGCGAGCCGCAAACATATGGAAGTGGTATTGATTGGTCACGCTGGTCATCCTGAGGTTGAAGGCACTATGGGTCAGTACGCTAGCCAAACTGGCGGTATGTACTTGGTTGAAAGACCAGAAGATGTACAGAACTTAGTCGTGAACGACCCGAGTAACTTACATTACGTCAGCCAAACAACGCTGTCAGTTGATGAGACGGCGGATGTGATTGAAGAGTTACGTCGCGTGTTCCCTGAGATCCAAGGGCCACGTAAAGACGATATCTGCTACGCAACACAAAACCGTCAAGACGCAATTCGCGAGATGGCCGGTGATGTTGATGTCGTGATAGTTGTTGGTTCTAAGAACTCATCGAACTCAACTCGTTTAAAAGAGCTGGCTGAGAAGCTAGGCACGCCAGGTTATCTAACCGACTGTCCTGAAGACATTCAAACTGAATGGGTTGAAGGGAAAAAGAAAATTGGTGTGACAGCGGGTGCTTCAGCGCCTGAAGAGCTAGTAAACCAAATCTTAGATCGTATTCGTGAGTTGGGTGCTACCGAGGTTGAAGAGATTCAAGGTCGTGAAGAGAATATGTTCTTCGAAGTACCAAAAGAGCTGCAGATTAAGCAAGTCGACTAGTCTCTATGGATTGGTGACAAGATCGATTCGTAACTCTATCGATTTGCAAACAGTATTGATTTGTAAACAGCAGGAAGCCAACGTTGATGCGTTGGCTTTTTTGATCGTGCTTTGGAAAAAAGTCGAAATTTATGGGGTTACTGGAGACCGAGTTGCTCTTTTAAAGCCTTTAAGTAACGACGACTGACAGGCACTTCAAAGCCGGTAAGTGTGATGATCTCGGCTAATCCATTCTCTAACAGTTTGATCTCTTGGATCGATTTTATGTTGATCAAATACTGTCGATGACAGCGGATCAAATCGGTCTTTTCTTCTAGGATCTTTAACGTCAACTGTGAGGTCGCCGTTTGTGAGGAGCTACGAACATGTACACCACTGATATCTGAATAGGCGCACTCGACCGTTTGGCTCGCCATGATCACAATGCGGTTGTGGCCGATACACGGGATCTGCTCTAAGTGGCAGGGAGCGATCGCAGATATATCTTGTTCTGGCGCTTTCTGGTTCTGCTTGATGACCTTATTCAGACGACAAACACTCTTGTTTAATCGACAAGGTTCAACCGGCTTGAGTAGGTAATCAAAAGCGTTATCTTCAAATGCTTGAATTGCATATTGGTCGTAGGCAGTGACGAATACCACGTAAGGCATGGTGTCTGGATCAAGCATGCTTAACAGTTCAATTCCGGTAACCTGCGGCATTTGGATATCCAAATACACCACATCAGGCTTGAGCAGATTGATCTGTTTCAGTCCTTCGATCGCGTTACTCGCTTGGCCAATGATTTCTACTTGTCCGGTTTCAGTGAGTAGTTCAATCAGCTCTTCTCGAGCAAAAAGCTCATCATCGACAACTAATGCCTTTAACATCCTACAATCTTCATCTTGATTCTATCCCTGCTTGATTCACGCTTATCTTTTAAATATCAGCTTCTAAATGTTTCAACTCGGAGCGATTCGTCTCCGAAAATACCTTTATTTTAGTATAGGTATGATAAAGCTCATTCGAGTAAATTGCTGTGGTTGAGATTCTATTTTTAGTGCTGAATCTTGTCCAAAGAAATTAGTGAGTCGTTTATCAACAATTTCCATACCTAATCCAACGTGATCTTGAGATGGCTTCTGATAATTGCCCGCGTTGTCTTCAACGGTCAACTTGACCCCACCCTTGAAAGCCTCGCTATAGATCTTCACTTTGCCACCTTCCAGCATGTTAGAAATCCCATGTTTGATGGCATTTTCTACTAGCGGTTGCAGGGTAAAGCTTGGCAGTTGCGACTCGTACAGTTGTGGGTCAATATCCCATTCCACTTCTAATCGATCGGTAAAGCGTGCCTTCTCTATGGTTAGATACGCATTAACGTGTGCTAGTTCGTCTTTGAGTTTTACAGTGTTGATGTTCTGCTTCAGGTTACTTCTAAAGAAGTGAGACAGATGTTGAATGAGCTCACGTGCTTTATCAGGATCACGACGTGTAACGGCACTGATGGTGTTAAGTGCATTAAACAAGAAGTGTGGGTTCACCTGTGCATGCAGCAGTTTGATTTCCGCTTGGGTGAGCAGCGTTTGCTGTTGTTGATAATTACTAAACAGGATCTGGCTCGACAATAGCTGAGCGATACCTTCACCCATCGACATATTGATGGTCGAGAATAGTTTCAGCTTTGGCTCATACAGTTTGATGGTTCCGATGACTTCGTTTCCTGCTCTTAACGGGATAATTAGCGCGGAGCCTAACTTACAATCTTGCGAAAGGGAGCATTGGTACGGATTCTCTTTGCCATCAAGGTAGATGATGTCGTTCTGTTCCATCGAAGTGAGCGTGCTCTGCGATGAAATCGGCGTGTTCGGAATATGGTGTTCATCACCAATGCCGATGAACGCGAGGATTTTTTCTCGGTCGGTGATCGCCACCGCACCAACGTTGGTCTCTTCGTAAATGATCCGCACGATTTTTTGCGCGTTATCCGAATTGAATCCTCCATGCAAAATACCCACTGAACGCTCGGCGATGGTTAATGCGCGGCGTGAGAAAGTTGCCGAATACTTCTCGAAGATGGTTTTCCGATCTTGGATGATGCTCATGAACAGCGCCGCACCGACCGAGTTAGCAATGATCATTGGCGCGGCAATATCAGAAACCAGAGCATAGGACTGCTCGAATGGTTTCGCGACCGCTAACAGAATTAGCATCTGAATAATCTCTGCAAACAAGGTTACCGAGAAAACCACCAATGGATTAAACAGTTGGCTGGCTTTGTTCTTTCTAACCAAGTAAACGTGCAATAGGCCGCCAATCAAGCCTTCTGCTGTGGTGGAAATAGCACAAGCCAAGTCTGTGAAGCCGCCTAATGAGTAACGGTGAATACCGCCAGTAAAGCCGACGGCAAAGCCAACGACAGGGCCGCCAAATAGACCACCCATGACCGCACCCATCGCGCGCGTATTGGCTATCGCGTCATTAATCTGCAGTCCAAAATAGGTGCCCATAATACAGAATAGGGAAAACAGAACGTAGCAGCTGATTTTATGACTTAAGCGTGAAGAGATGCTCAACAAAGGAAGAATCAGTGGAGTCTTGCTGAGCATGTAAGCAATCACTAAGTAGACACAGGTTTGTTGCAGCAGAGAGAGAATGAGTTCCATATTTTCACCTATTGAGACGCTGGTTAAGTGTAAAGCTCATTGCGTAGTAACGGTAGCTTTGCTTGTGTTTTCATTAGTTATATCGAGTTGCGATTGCTTTTCAGGCGGAGATACCAATATTGATGTACTAATGTTGATGTACCAATGCTGAGATACAGTAAAGCCCATCACAGAGGACGGGCTTTAGTCTTAATTTCCACGAATTACTGGGTGATACGGGAGCAAGCGAAGTGTGTTTGGCTTGTTCTTTTGTCTCTCTATGAAGACGTGTCTCTTGTTATCAAGAGTCTGAAAGAACTAGGCGGTTTTGGTGACGCCTTTTGCTTCTTTTTCTTCTTCATCAGCAAGGTCGATATCGCCTTTGCCTTTTGAAATTTTGATAACGTAAGCCGCAATTCCGAATGCACTCACCACGCCGATGATGGTTGAAAGCTGCATTGGTAGACCGAAGCCCAGTTGGCTGTTGTTCAGGATGAATGTGATACACACAGATGTCATGAACACAGCTGGAACCGTTGTTACCCAGTGCAGTTTATTGTGACGAAGTAGGTAAGCCGAAGCTGTCCATAGCATCATGACTGCTGTTGATTGGTTAGCAAAACCGAAGTAGCGCCAGATGATACCGAAATCTACTTGAGTCAGGATGCCACCGATAACGAACAGTGGTAAAGCCATCAGTAGGCGGTTACGCAGTGTCTTCTGTTCCATATTGAAGTATTCAGCAAGGATAAGACGGCTTGAACGGAACGCTGTATCACCAGAAGTGATAGGTAGGATAACTACGCCAAGGAAAGCAAGGATACCGCCAAATACACCCAGTAGGCCAAATGAAGCGCTGTATACCACGTTACCAGGACCGCCGTTTGCAATCGCGTCAGACAAAGACTCAACTGAACCGAAGAATGACAGAGCAAGCGCACACCAGATTAGAGCGATGATACCTTCACCAATCATTGCACCGTAGAATACGAAGCGACCATTTTTCTCGTTTTCCATGCAACGCGCCATTAGTGGAGACTGAGTTGCGTGGAAGCCAGAGATAGCACCACAAGCGATGGTAATAAATAGAGCAGGCCAAAGCGGTAGATCGTTAGGGTTCATGTTGGTGAACATGTCTTTCATCTCGAAGCCACCCATGATTTGGTGCTCGTCAGATAGACCAATCGCAGTGATTAGGCCAACAGACATAAAGATAAGCAGTGCACCGAACAGTGGGTAGAAGCGACCAATGATTTTATCGACAGGGACAATCGTTGCGATGATGTAGTAAGCAAAGATGATGACAACCATGGTGCTCGTAGACATTACGAAATCAGTTTGGTCGTTCACTAGGTTAGTGATCATACCTGCTGGAGCAGAAACGAATACCACACCAACAAGAAGCAGTAGAACAATGGCAAAGATGTTCATAAAGTGTTTTGCGCCATTGCCTAGGTAACGTCCAGTGATAGTTGGAACCGAAGCACCACCATTGCGGATAGATAACATACCTGAGAAGTAGTCGTGTACGGCACCTGCGAAGATACAACCTAGCACGATCCAAAGCATTGCTGCTGGGCCGTAAAGGGCACCCATGATAGGGCCGAAGATTGGACCTACACCTGCAATGTTAAGCAGTTGAACTAGGTAAACCTTTGGCGTCGACATTGGAACGAAGTCCACGCCGTCTTGCTTGGTGTGAGCGGGTGTTTGACGCTTTTCATTGATACCGAAAATCTTCTCGATAAAGGCACCGTAAATAAAGTAGCCACCAATGAGTGCTGCTACACAGGTAAGAAACCACATCATAATTTGTTATCCCTGAATGTATTAATTAAGTCAGGGTGTATATTAAAGGAGTGTATGAGAAGAAACTTCCGCTATGAGAGTGAGTGGTCGAATAGCTAATTAAGTGGTGTTATAACTGATTGAGCGGTTTGTTCTCTTGCTTAAGAGGACAATAACAGACAATGAGTGGACATCAGTACGTGTTCAGCGGAGAATCGCCACAAAGGCAGCGCTTCGTCAGGAAGTGGTGAAGTTACAATATAAAGGATTGAAATGAAAAAAATAATAGCACTATTCGCCGTGGCATTTAGCCTTGCAGGATGCAGCGCCAATGTTCAAGATTTAGCGGCCGAAGGCAATTGGCAAGAGATTGGCTATCGTGATGGTATTAAAGGGCACACTCAGCGTTCGTATTCAGAGATGACTGAGCTTGGCGCAGTCGATCAAGCGAGTTACACAGAAGGTTACCACCTAGGTGTGACTGAATACTGCAACCCAAACCATGCTTATCAAATTGGTTTATCTGGCCAGGTTTATGAAGGCGTTTGTTCAGGTACGGAAGACGCTCAACGTTTCCGTATGGAATGGCAGCGCGGCTGGGATGAGTTTTCTAACGACTACTAAGCTCAAGCTAGCGATTAGAAATTAAAAAGACCAGTGCCGTATGTGTACTGGTCTTTTTTTTGTAGCGAGAGTAACGCTCACAACAGAATCTAGATTACTGATTATTCTCGACTGCTTTTCTCAAGAAGCCATTTTGTTGATCAAGTTGAGCCTTGGCCAGTTCTAAATCTAGCCCTGTTAGAATCATCAAAATAGACAATTTCACATCGTAATCAGTCGTTTTTAGTGTTGATACTGCCAGTGCTTTGTCACACTCCGTCGCTTGGATAACGATACGAGCAGCGCGGGCAACCAATTTTTCATTGGTCGCTTTTACGTCGACCATCAAGTTCTGGTAGCTCTTACCAATACGAATCATGCTGGCAGTCGTTAGCATGTTGAGCACCAATTTTTGCGCGGTACCTGATTTGAGGCGTGTGGAACCGGTTAAGGCTTCTGGGCCAACTACTGGGCTTATCGCGATTTGAGCAATCTCAGCGATCGGAGAGCCAGGATTACAAGACAGCGCAACCGTTACTGCTCCTATTTGATTAGCGTAGTTGAGTGCTCCAATTACGTAAGGTGTGCGGCCACTGGCTGCAATACCTACCACGACATCATTTTCTGAAAACTGAATTGCATTCAGATCTTCAATACCGAGAGTCAGCGAATCTTCAGCGCCTTCTTTGGCTTTTAAAATAGCTTCGGGTCCGCCAGCGATGAGACCGATAACCATCTTGTCTGAAACACCGAAAGTCGGAGGGCACTCTGAGGCATCTAACACACCTAGTCGGCCACTTGTGCCAGCGCCCATATAGATCAGTCGGCCACCGTTTTGAAAGGCGTGAGCGATCTTATCAACCGCTTTCGCTATCTGTGGTAATTCGGCTTCGATCGCCAGTGGGACTTGTTTGTCTTGTTGGTTAATCTTTTCAACCACTTCGAGAGAGGTGAGTAGATCAATATCCATAGTGTCAGGGTTTCTCCCCTCCGAAACGAGGTGCGAGAGCGCTGATATGAGAGCGTCGTTACTCATAATGATCCTTAAATGGTGATTCTAAAATGATGGTTCTAAAGTTGTTTAGTTAGCACGATAGAGAACGCCTAGAGAGGCCGCTCTGCTTGCGCCAGTCACTTCTGGTAAATTGCTTGGCAGTTGATGAACATGACGTTGAGCAAGCCACGCAAAGGCCATAGCTTCCATATAATCGGCATCAACGCCTTTACTGGTGGTTGACTCAACCTCCCAGCCAGGAAGCAGTTCAGACAGTCTCTTCATCAACAGTGGATTTCTCGTACCCCCGCCACACACATAGAGCGCAGGTTGGTTACCCAAGCGATAAGTCTCCACTTCATTCGCTATCGTCAATGCAGTGTATTCACAAAGTGTGTGCTGAACATCTTCTGCCGCAAGGTCTTTAAATTCTGTTAATTGTTGCTCTAACCACGGTAGATTAAATAGCTCCCTGCCAGTGCTTTTCGGCGGCATTTGAGATAGATAAGATTCATTTAATAACTGTTCGAGCAAGGCTTGATTGAGTTGACCTTTAAGTGCGAATTGCGCATCACGGTCAAACTTCTCACCCGTGTGCGTATCAACCCAAGCGTCCATCAACATATTGCCCGGGCCTGTATCATAACCAAGAGTAGGCTGATTCGGGCGCAGTACTGAAATATTCGAGATACCACCAATATTCAAGACTACAACCGAGCTGTCTCGCGGGTGAAAAATCGTATGGTGAAACGCGGGGACTAATGGCGCACCTTGTCCGCCAAGCGCCATGTCTTTGCGTCTGAAGTCGGCAACAGTTTGAATATCTGTTTTAGCGGCAATGATATTAGCGTCACCCAACTGCATGGTAAATGGCGAAGTACCGGTTGGCTGGTGGAATACTGTTTGGCCATGGTTCCCAATCGCAGTCACAGAAGATGCAGGCGTACCTGACTTATCGAGAAGTTGCAGAACAGCATCAGCAAATAGATGACCAAGCTGGTGGTCTAGTTCGCCAATGGCAATCAAATCCGTTTTCTGACCAATACAAACTTCAAGCAGACGCGCTTTGAGATCATCAGGCATTGGGAACTCATCATGAGCGAGCAATGTGATGCGCGAATCTTCAATCGACACTAAGGCGGTATCAACACCGTCCATACTCGTCCCCGACATCACACCGATATACAGTTCTTTACGATCCATTCCTAAGCTCTTGCACTGCATTCTTAAAGTCTTCCAAAGATTGGTTTAAAAACATTGTAAAGCAAATTTAAAGAGAATAATCTCGGGAAGTTTATGAAATTAGGTTTAATAAGGGATAAATATGGGACCGTTGTGGGTAGATGTCGCGGGCTACGAACTGACAGCTGAAGACAGAGAAATTTTAGAGCACCCAACCGTTGGTGGTCTCATCTTATTCGCTCGAAACTACCACGATAGCAAACAGCTTTCGGCGTTAAATAAAGAGATCCGCAAGGTCGCGAAACGTCCTATTTTGATTGGCGTTGACCAAGAAGGTGGCCGAGTTCAGCGCTTTCGCGATGGCTTTTCAATTATCCCTGCCGCTCAAGAATTCGCGACTAAGAATAATGGTGAGCAGTTAGCAGAACAAGCCGGTTGGTTGATGGCGGCGGAATTGATTGCCCATGATATCGATCTGAGCTTTGCGCCTGTATTAGATAAAGGTCACGACTGTAAAGCGATTGGTAGCCGAGCGTTTGGTGAAGATATTGATACCATCGTTCGCCACAGCAGTGCTTTTATTAAAGGCATGAAATCGGTTGGAATGGCGACAACAGGGAAGCACTTCCCAGGACACGGCGGTGTAATTGCTGATTCGCACTTAGAAACGCCTTACGATCCTAGAGATGATATCTTTGAAACAGACATGGCCATTTTCAAGGCGCAAATTGAAGCCGGAATATTGGATGCCATGATGCCAGCACACGTGGTTTTCTCTCACTATGATGATCAACCAGCGAGCGGCTCTGAGTATTGGTTGCAGAAAGTATTGAAGCAGCAGCTTGGATTCAAAGGCTTAGTTTTTTCTGACGACTTAACGATGGAAGGCGCGGCCATTATGGGCGGACCAGCAGACAGAGCGAAAGCAGCTTTGAATGCTGGCTGTGACATGGTGCTGATGTGTAATAAGCGAGATGCACAAATTGAGGCTCTTGATCATTTAGCGATTCAAGAGGTGCCTTTAGCCAACTCATTGCTTAAAAAGCACAGCTTTGATTTATCGACGCTTCACTCGGATAATCGATGGAAAGAGGCCTCAGAGCAAATTAAGCGAATGTTAAACGCTGGGTGATAAATAAACACTCTTTAAGTTTGAAGAAGGCGATATGAGAAATATCGCCTTTTTTGTATGTGTGAGGTGCAGTTTAAGCTGGTTTGTGTATCAGAGTGAATTAAAGAGGGTGTGTAAATTTTAATATACAGTAAATGTTTTTTATTGTTTACACTTGCAATCGTTTTTGTAGCTGTTATTGTGTTTTTAAAGATTGTCAGCCCAAATGGAAATGTTGGGTGTAAAAATAAATATACAGGTTGAGTTATGCAGAAAAGTGAATTAAGCAATGTCAATATCATCGACGAACAGGTACTGATTACTCCTGAGGAGTTAAAAGCAAAACTGCCTTTGAGTGATAATGCTCGTCGTTTCATTCAAGAGTCTCGTCAAACTATAGCAAACATTATTCATAAGAAAGATCATCGCATGCTTGTAGTATGTGGCCCATGTTCTATCCATGATATTGAAGCTGCGAAAGAATACGCGAAACGCTTAAAAGCTTTATCTGAGCAGCTTAGCGACCAACTGTATATTGTAATGCGTGTTTACTTTGAGAAGCCTCGTACTACTGTTGGTTGGAAAGGCTTGATCAATGACCCTCACCTAGATGGTACTTTCGATATTGAGCATGGTTTACATGTTGGTCGTGAGTTACTTGTTGAACTTGCTGAGATGGAAATCCCACTAGCGACGGAAGCGCTAGATCCAATCAGTCCGCAATACCTAGCAGATACATTCAGCTGGGCTGCAATCGGCGCTCGTACGACTGAATCACAAACCCACCGTGAAATGGCGAGTGGTCTTTCAATGCCAATCGGCTTTAAGAATGGTACGGATGGCAATCTAGGTACTGCAATCAATGCAATGCAGGCGGCTTCTTCTAGCCACCGTTTCATGGGTATCAGCCGTGAAGGTCAAGTCGCACTACTAACGACGCAAGGTAACCCAAATGGTCACGTAATTTTACGTGGCGGTAAGCAGACGAACTACGATTCAGTATCGGTACACGAATGTGAGCAAGAGCTGGGTAAATCTGGCTTAGAGGCGGCACTAATGGTCGACTGTAGTCATGCGAACTCTCGTAAAGATTTCCGTCGTCAACCGCTGGTGGCTGAAGATGTCATCCATCAGATTCGTGAAGGTAATAAGTCGATTATCGGCCTGATGATTGAGAGCCATATTAACGAAGGAAACCAATCTTCAGATATACCTCTCAATGAGATGAAATACGGTGTATCTATTACCGACGCGTGTATCAATTGGGATTCAACTGAGGCACTATTGAAACATGCACATACGGAATTAGTCCCGTTCTTAGAGAACCGCTTGAAAGGTTAGTCAGAGTTTAAATTTAAGTGCCTCATCTAATGGGGCATTTTAAGATCTGTTGCTAACGAACCTGCATCAGTGCGGGCTTTTAGATTGGCACGGGCTTATAGATGAGTAAGGAATAAAATGGCCGTTGAACTGAACGAATTACGCGACCAAATCGATGCTGTCGATAAACAAATGTTGGATTTACTGGCTCAACGACTGGCTCTAGTGGAGAAAGTCGGTGAAGTAAAAAGTGAACATGGTTTACCTATTTATGTACCGGAACGTGAAGCCGCGATGTTGGCATCTCGTCGTCAAGAAGCCGAGAAAATAGGAGTACCACCGCAGTTAATCGAAGATATTTTACGTCGTACGATGCGTGAGTCTTATGCCAGTGAAAAAGATTCTGGTTTTAAGTGCCTTAACCCAGAGTTACGTTCAGTGGTTATCGTTGGTGGTAATGGTCAGCTTGGTGGTCTGTTTGGACGTATGTTCAAGCTTTCTGGTTACGAAGTGAAAATCCTTGGCAGCCAAGATTGGGACAAAGCCGATGAGATCTTAGATAATGCTGGCCTTGTGGTTGTAACGGTTCCAATTCACCTGACAGAAGGTGTGATTGCGAAGTTGGGTAACCTACCAAGCGATTGTATTCTGTGTGATTTGACGTCGATAAAATCAAAGCCTCTACAAGCTATGTTAGACATGCACCAAGGCCCTGTGGTTGGATTACACCCAATGTTTGGTCCTGATGTTCCAAGCCTTGCGAAACAAGTGATTGTTTACAGTGATGGGCGTGGCTCTGAAAGCTACCAATGGTTGCTGAATCAATTTGGTATTTGGGGCGCGAGCCTTTGCCAGATGGATGCTGCGGAACACGATCACGGCATGACTCTGATTCAAGCTCTTCGTCACTTCACTTCTTTTGCTTACGGCTTGCACCTAAGTAAAGAGAACCCGAACATTGATCAACTTTTGAAGTTAAGCTCGCCAATCTACCGACTTGAGATTGCGATGGTTGGTCGTCTGTTTGCTCAAGACCCGAACTTGTACGGTGATATCATTCTTTCTTCAGATGAGAACATTGAGATGATTCGACGTTTCCATAGTCGTTTCGGTGAAGCATTGGAAATCTTGGATGGGAAAGATAAAGCTAAATTCGTTGATAGCTTTAATCAAGTCAGTGATTGGTTTGGCGACTACTCGCAGCAGTTCTTGCAAGAGAGCCAAAGTCTTCTAAAACAAGCACATGACTCGATTCATCGTGGTTAATACGATTTGAAGTCATAAAAAAGAGCGACCATTTGGTCGCTCTTTTTGTTTGTGCTGAACGCTATGAAAGCATTTGGTCTACTGTAGGCTAAAAGCAATGAGATCATCATAGGCCAAATCAATATCCCTCAATAACCAATAACCAATAACCAATAACCAATAACTAGTTAGTCGTGATAGGTTTCTTACTATCTTCACTCGATACGGTGTCTATGGTCGAGCTAATGTAAGGCACGTTAGTCAGGTTGATCTGCAAGCGAACCACATTATCAATCAGTTGAACCAATGGACCCCACTTAACCTTTTTCTCTTTCTCGAACACGTAGTTGAAGTTCTCAGGTGTCCAATCCATCAAGTATTGAGGGTTCAATGAACGACCAAGGAAGCGTACCTCATAGTGCAAGTGTGGCCCGGTTGAGTTACCTGAGTTACCACAGCTCGCAATCACATCGCCTTTACTCACAAATTGACCGCTACGTACTTTGAACTTCTGTAGGTGCGCATAAGAGCTCATGAAGCCGAATGAGTGACGCATAGTTATAAAGTTACCGAAGCCTTTCTTACTTGGGCGCACGGTTTCAATTACGCCATCTGCTGGCGCGACAATTTCTTCACCACGCTTACATGTTAGGTCGATACCAGTATGAACGTGGCGTTTACCTGTTATAGGGTTAGAGCGACGACCATAAGAGGATGATATGCGTTGATAAGCCATAGGGCTGTCATTTGGAATCAAACGAAACATTGTGGCTCTGACTGCTGAATCTACTGCAGCTGCATCAATTCGGTCTTCTAAAGAGACGTCATCAGTCAGCGGCTCTTCATCGGTCAGGCCAAGCACTGATTCCACATCAAATACACGCTTACCAAGTAACTGAATAGTGCCTTCTTTCTCGGTTAATGCTTGAGACAGTGAGTGATTGGTTTCTACCTGCTCAGCGTAAAGAAAGTCGGTTTGTTCTTTTTCAACAATCAGTGTTTCAATCAATTGTTGTGCATCATCGGCTTGTAGGGCGAGTTCTTGCTTGCCCTCAAAGTGCATGTATGCAGCTCCGCCAATCAATAGAGGTACTGAAAAAATTGCGGTAGTACATAGTAGTACGGCTTTTCGACCGAAATAAAACGTCTGATCCCCTTGGGTTAAGGGGATTGTAATGGAAACTTTCTTAGACATGGTTCTGTATTAACTAAATGCTTCTAATAGAAAAAGGGGAATGGAGACGTCACTCACTACCTAGATCGGTAAGGTGTTCAATCTCTCTATAAAGCAGTTCATCGTCGCCAACGTTAAGTTCCACAAGGCGCTTAAGGTGGCTGATACTATCAATATCTAAATGCTCTATACGTAAACGCATTGAGGTATTGATGGTCGAGACTATCGTTGCTTCTAACTGAATATTGATATCACTGTTTTCGAGCTTAAAGCTGACTTGAACAGGAATGTCAGCTCTGAGTTGCTGTAATTTATCGCACTGAATGAGTAGGCCATGAAGAGATAAGTCTTGTACTGAGCCTGATACATTTACGTTCCCTTGTGATATATCAGTCGGGGTTTGATAAACAACTCGTGAAAATTGACGTCTTTCAATCATAACTAATCTCTCTATATCAATACGTAACATATAACCAGATATATCAAAGGCCGCTATTATCGCGGCCTTTGTTCAAAATACAAGCTTATTTACTTTGCAATACGTTTGTATTTGATGCGGTGAGGTTCTGCCGCTTGTGCACCTAGAGTCTTTTTCAGCCACTCTGTATATTCAGTATAGTTACCTTCGTAGAAGTTAACTTGACCTTCATCACGGTAGTCTAAGATATGGGTCGCAATACGGTCAAGGAACCAACGGTCATGCGAGATAACCATTGCACAGCCAGGGAACTCAAGTAGTGCTTCTTCAAGAGCTCGGAGTGTCTCAACATCAAGGTCATTGGTTGGTTCATCGAGTAGCAGTACGTTACCGCCCGCTTTTAGCAGTTTCGCTAGGTGAACACGGTTGCGTTCACCACCTGAAAGCTGACCGATGATCTTCTGTTGGTCGTTGCCTTTGAAGTTGAAACGAGAGCAGTATGCACGAGCAGGGATTTCGAAGTTGTTGATCTTAATGATATCAGCGCCTTCAGAGATCTCTTGGAATACTGTTTTTGTGTCGTCCATGCTGTCACGGAACTGATCAACAGAAGCAAGCTTAACCGTTTCGCCAAGTTCAACTGTGCCTGAATCTGGCTGTTCTGCGCCACTTAGCATCTTGAATAGTGTTGATTTACCCGCACCATTGGCACCAACGATACCAACGATAGCGCCTTTAGGCATGCTGAATGATAGGTCATCGATAAGAACGCGATCACCAAATGACTTCGTTAGGTTCTTAACTTCAAGTACCTTGTCACCTAAACGCTCACCTGGTGGGATGAACAATTCGTTGGTTTCGTTACGCTTCTGGTATTGGCCAGTCGTCATTTCTTCAAAACGAGCCATACGAGCTTTAGACTTAGCTTGACGACCTTTAGGGTTTTGACGAACCCATTCAAGTTCTTTCTCAATCGTTTTTTGACGTGCGCTTTCGCCAGCTTTTTCTTGCTTCAAACGCTCATCTTTCTGTTCTAGCCAAGATGTGTAGTTACCTTCCCATGGGATACCTTCACCACGGTCAAGTTCTAGAATCCAACCTGCAGCGTTGTCTAGGAAGTAACGGTCGTGGGTAATCGCCACAACAGTACCGCTGTAATCAACAAGGAAATGCTCAAGCCAAGCAACTGATTCTGCATCCAAGTGGTTGGTTGGTTCATCAAGAAGCAGCATGTCTGGCTTCTCAAGAAGTAGACGACAGATAGCAACACGACGACGTTCACCACCTGATAGGAATTCGATTTTCGCATCCCACTCAGGAAGACGAAGTGCATCTGCAGCTCGCTCTAGAGCTGTTTCTAGGTTATGACCATCTTTTGCTTGGATCAGTGCTTCAAGCTCACCTTGCTCTTTCGCTAATGCATCGAAATCTGCATCAGGTTCTGCGTAAGCAGCATATACTGCGTCGATGCGCTTAAGTGCGTCAGCAACATCTGAAACCGCTTCTTCTACGATTTCACGAACGGTTTTTGATTCGTCTAGTACAGGTTCTTGAGGTAGGTAACCTACTTTTAGACCTTGTTGTGCACGTGCTTCACCATCAATATCAGTATCAATACCAGCCATGATACGTAGTAGGGTAGATTTACCTGAACCATTTAGACCCAAAACACCGATTTTAGCGCCAGGAAAAAAGCTAAGAGAAATGTCTTTAAGAATTTGACGCTTAGGTGGAACAGTTTTGCTCACCCGAGACATGGTATATACGTATTCAGCCATTGCCGATCGATCCTAATTATTGTTCAAAATTGTTTGCTATTTTATACCAATATCCTCAAAGATGTTACTCCTAGGACAGAAAAGCCATTCTTGAACTAATCCTCACCTATTATTGTCACATTGGTCATTAAAACTATATTTAATAAGCTTTCGAGGCGATGTGTTAAATATTAACAATATTTACACTCAAACTCTTTACATTTGATGTGATGTCGGGCGTAAATAGACTTCACGTATTCATACACGCACTAAGGAAAGAGCGAATGTTTTTCCGCATTGGTAATACGAAAATTGCTGTCGCTGCATCGGCAATTTTGTTTTCATTTTCACAGACTCCAATGGCTATGGCCAGCAATGCTTCCGAGCTGGAAATGCAGCGTGATGTTTATGACAGAGCGCAAGAGGTTTTAGACAACCGTGATCTAAAAGCTTATTCAGCACTTCGTAACAAAATTCAAACATACCCGTTAACACCTTACACTGACTATCGCGCCTTTTTACTGGGCTTAGGTGATCGAACGCCAAGCGAGGTGGATGCTTTTATTGAAGAGAACAAAGCACTGCCGTTTTCCAATCGTATACGAGCGCCTTATTTAGATTTATTGGCGGCTCAAAAACAGTGGAAGACGATCCTTGAGTTTCAAACCCAAGAGCCTGTTGGTGAAAAATATCAATGTATCTATTACCGCGCTAATTATGAACAAGGTAATCAAGATCTCGCCTTTAAAGGTGCGAAACAACTTTGGTTAAGTGGCAGTGGTGTTGATGATAACTGTGATTCACTTTTCGAAAGTTGGGATGAAGCGGGCTTAAGAACGGATCAGCTGATTCTGGACAGAATGCTTTTAGCGTTCGAGAGTCGAAACGGTAAGTTAATGAGCTACTTGGTTAAGCAATTAGATCATGATGAGTCAATTACTCAAGCGAAGCAGATTAAGGCGTTGTACAACAAGCCTGAAAATGTACTCGCGTTTGCTAAGAAGCACCCAGCGAATGAATTCTACCAAGCTCAAACCGAATTTGGTTTCGAGAAGCTAGTACGGAAATCCGCAAGCAGCGCTCAAGAGGTTTTTGATGATGTTGTGAAAGCTCAAAAATTTTCGAAAGAAAAATCCCAAGAGCTCGCGGATTACCTAGCGTTCCGCTTGATCAATACCGACTCTGAAGAGTTGATGGCGTGGCGAGACAAAATGCTCGCGAGTTCATCAAAGCAAGTTTTGCTGGAAAGACGAGCTCGCTTAGCTATTCAACATGCCGATTGGACGGGTTTGAAAGAGTGGATTGCGCGCTTAGATGGTAAACATCAAGCTTCGCTTCGCTGGCAGTATTGGCAGGGTAGAGCTGAGATTGCGCTAGGCGATACTGCTGAAGGTAATAAGCGATTGTCAGACATTTTGGGTCAGCGTAATTTCTACAGTGTGGCTGCCGCTAAGCAATTAAATCAGCCAGTTAGCTATCCAACGTCGACCCTTAAATACAGTGCAGAAATGGTGAAACCATTCGACACTTCTTTGGTTCGCATCGGCGAGCTGATTGAGCGAGATAAAATAGCGGCTGCAAAGAGTGAGTGGCGCTGGTTATTAAGTCATGCAGATAAAGAGCAAAAAGCGATGCTTGCTGCTCATGCTGCGACACAGCGATGGAATCACTTTACGATAACGGCGAGTATTTCTGCGAAGATGTGGGATAACATTGCGTTACGTTTCCCTGTCGCTCATAAGTGGTGGTTTAATTTCTATGCCGAGATGCACGATCTCGATCCAATTACTTTGATGTCTTTAGCAAGACAAGAGAGTGCGATGGATTCAGAGGCTCGCTCTCCAGTTGGCGCGCGTGGCATCATGCAAATTATGCCAAAGACGGCGCAATACACGGCTAACAAACATAAGATTAAGTACCAGGGCAGCGATGATCTTTATGATGTAGGTAAGAATATTGAGATAGGCAGTCATTATTTAGATGGCCTACTCGCTCAATATGATGATAACCGCATCTTCGCATTTGCCGCGTATAATGCTGGCCCTAGTCGTGTGAAACAGTGGCGATCACGCAGCGATGAAAAGCTCGATGCATTTGCTTTTATCGAGATGATCCCATTCAAAGAGACTCGTGGTTACGTTCAGAATATCTTGATGTTTGAGACTTACTATCGAGATATCCTGGGTGAGAAAGGGGCGTTTTTAGCACCTCACGAGGCAAAAACAAAATACTAAGCTTTCTGCATTTTTCTCCAAGCTGAGTAATATTAAATGCAGTGAGTGCGAACCATTTCCACTTACTGCCTTTTTACATTGGATCACATCAAGTGTTTCGGTATAAAGTGTTCGACGCTTTCAATCGTTAAGCGACTCTTTAAAGTCAGAATTTAAAAGTAAGTGTAGAGATATGGCATCACAACCTGAATATGAGAATTGGCAACAACTGATGGACTTGGTAAAGACGGCTGTCGAAAAAGATCAGCATGAACTATTGTTGACCATGATGATGACACCAGACGAGCGAGATGCTTTGGTTGCTCGAATTAATATCTTTTGTGAGCTGATGAAAGGTGAGATGTCGCAACGACAGGTTAGCCAAATGCTGGGAGTAGGTGTCGCGACGATAACCAGAGGCTCGAATGAGCTAAAGGCCAAATCTGAACAAGAGAAAGCCGTGATCGCCGACCTTTTGCTCAAACAATAACAGAGTTAAGCAACCACTGAGTAGTGTGGCTATGAATTCGATAAAAACGCTAACTGAATGTTAGCGTTTTTTATTTCTGGTGATTGTTCTCTGAGACTTTCGAAGTTTAGCGAAGATCTAGATAGGAAAGTGCTCTGGATTCACAAATGGGATCAGCGCTAAAATTAAAGCCTGATGATAGACAGAGCTGCGTGTTAGTTGGTTATGTGTTAGTAGGCCAATCGCCCCGCCTTTTTGTTTGATATTATCTGTGCCAAACACATCATCCATAACATCCCCTAGCTCATTCGCATGCTGGAGCTTATCAAGCACAACAGGTGGCAGCATCAAGCTTGCAGACCGAGATTCTCCGCGCTGACCGTTTGCTTCAACGACCATCCAAGCAAATGTAACCTTTCCTTCGATTCCAGACTCTAATCCAACATGAAAATCCGAATCAGGTTGAGCTTGAGTTGCGTTGTGCACGCGGTTTACTGCTCCTTGATAGGTTTCTTCATTACTCATGGGTTGATCGGCAACGCCACTAGGGACGCTGATGCCTTTGAAGTCAAATTCAGTATCAGGAAAAGCAGATAAGAATGCACTTTTAACGGCGCTAATTTTAGCTGGATTCAGCGATGCGATGATTACAGATTTCATGTGGTTGATTCTTTTTATTATCGATAAAATTGAGTTGATGCTGTCGGTACCATTCCGTCAGCTCTTCTAATGGCATAGGCTTACCAAAATAATAGCCTTGCAGCATATCGCACTGCGCATCTTGTAACCACTGATGCATGCATTGAGTTTCAATTCCTTCGGCTGTGACCTTTTTCCCTTGAGCATGGCATAGCCCGATAATGGGTTTCACTATGTTCTGGTTATCTGTCTCAATCAAGGTGTCCAAAAAGGTTTTATCCAATTTAATCTTCTGAGTTGGATACTGAACCAGTTGAGTGATCGAGGTGTAACCAGAACCAAAGTCGTCGATTGCTAATCTATAGCCCATGTATGATAACTGGTTAAGTAATGGGAACCCCTGAGAGTTTGAGTAAAAGGTTTCTGTGATTTCAAAATCGATCAAATTGGGCGGAATCTGATTGATTTTCGCATGCTCTTTGATGAAATCAGCAAGGTGAGTGGTTTTAATCCCGGCTGAAGATAAGTTAATCGATAGCTGAATAGAGTGATCGAATTGAGCTTGAAGTTGATGGAATGAAGCAAATGCATTCTGGATAACCCAGCGATCAATTATTTCAAATAATCCGGTTTGTTCGGCGATAGGAATGAATTCATCGGGTGGCACTAAACCAAGGTGTTTCGAGTGCCAACGTAATAGCACTTCTACACCAATAATATAACTTCCTGTTGAGTCCATATAAGGCATGTAAACGAGCTTAAACTCTTCATCAAAATTATTTTCTCTGAGGGCGCTCTCAATACTGGCTTGACGCTGAATGGTTTTATCTAAGTCTAACGAGTAATCTGCGAATTGGTTTTTACCTGCACGTTTGGCTTGATACATCGCGGTATCAGCATTCGAAAGAAGCTTCTCGATTGTATCACCATCATTAGGGTGGGTCGCAATACCAATACTGACCGTAATCGGGAAATTACCTGACTCGGTGACAAACCCCTTTTGTAGTGGGGTGAGTAAATCATTCGAAAATCGATGTGCGATATTTTCTTGGTGATTTGGAGCATTAATGTATACAACGAACTCGTCCCCAGAAAGTCGGGCTGGCAGACAGTGGGCATTTAATTCTGTTTTGTAGTGGTTACAAATATTGGAGATACGCTGAGCAAAACTGACGAGAATCGAGTCGCCGATTTGGTGTCCGTATTTGTCGTTCACAAATTTGAAGTTATCTAAATCAAAGTAGAGAACCCAGGTTTCGGTGTTCGAGCTAGGTTTTGACAACGACTGCTGCACGAAGGTTTGAAACTGGTGCCTATTGGCTATTTGGGTCAACTGATCATTTTCTGCCAACAACTTAGTCTGTTGGTACGTGTCATCCAACTCTTGGTACATATCATAAAAGCGTTGGGATAAGCGCCCCAGCTCATCATTTGTTCCTAGGCGCTCAATGTTTTTTCTCTGTTTTTTCTCAACCTCTTGAAGCTGCCTATCTAAACGGGTGATCGGGTTTATCACCCAGCGAGATAGCAGGATCAGCAGTAAGGTAACACTGACAAATGCAGATAGGGCAAAGGATAGGCTCAGTTCATTCCAGATAGATTTGAGTTTGTTGTCTAATAAGAATGGTGCAGGATCGAGCGTGGCGTAGAGGCCAGGTGCTAGCTTTATAGATTGTGTTAACTCACGCCCCTGTGTCACTAACGTAGGGGTAAAAAACAAACTAGTTTGATAGTCGAACTCTATCTGTTTTCGTAGTGAATTAAACTTATCAAGAGAGACAGATACAACCACAAAAAACACATTGTTGGGTGGATCGTTTATTGGTGTCGAAACTGTTTTTTTATCAATAACATCATAATGAACTAACACTCCTTCACCTTGGGAATTCTGTATGTAGTCCGTACTCGAAGTTGCTAACGTTTTTTGATATTGATGCTCAATGAACTCTAATATCTTGGGATCCATTTTTGCGAAAGGATCATTGGTATTGTCAGCGTAATATTTAAGAGCTCGATCGCTATCAAGCAACGCGACCCTTGTAAAACTGTCGTTACCATCTTGCAGTAACTTAATCGTTTCGTTTAGGTTATCAGTCAGTTCACGTTGGTGGTCGACATTTTCATCAACCATAAAATAACGCTTAACCAGGTCACTATTGGTGAGGGTGTAGGAGTAATTGTTGAGGAAAGAACGAGACTGTTGAAAATAGCCTGCTAATTTTTCCATGCTTAATTGCAGTGCATTGTCTTCACGTTTGATAAAGCTGTTTTTTTGCGTGGAATAGATGATATAGCTAGAAGCCGCTGTACTGATCAGTATTACGGGGGCAATCACAAGTAATATTTTAGTACTTAGCTTCATGGTTATTCACAACATGGTTTATAAATTTTAGCGCGCAAGTTTATGTTATTTCGAGAGTTCTTGCCATCGATTATATTGTGTTTGAAGAGTTTTGTTTGGGTTTTAAGTTTTTGTATTTACTGATTAAATTATCAGTAATGAGTGTTTAAGTAAGTACGGTGGGGGTGATTGAAGTGGATAGGAGTGAGAATCAGTAACACAACCAATTCATTTTTAAGTATACAGACTTTGCGTATTCCTTAGTTCGAGTTTTATTCCATTAGTTACTTTCTTTTAGCATTTGGCCTGCAGTAGGCCAAATGCTTGTATTAGTGAAAAGCTTATAGCAGTTAAAATGGGGGAACAGATAATAAAAAGTTAAGACAACTTAACCTGAGTAGCCTTAATGTTCTCACTTGGGTAACAACCTAACACTTTTAGGTGACGAGTTATGGCTGTTAGTTCCGTTATCGCTTGCTGCATATTATCTGAATCTAAGTGTGCTTCTAAATCCACATAGAACATCTCTTCCCAAGGGTTACCCATGATAGGACGAGATTCCAGCTTGGTCATGTTAATACCTAAGCGTTGCAGAATCAGCAGTGTTTCAACCAAAGAACCGGCTTCTTGAGAAGTCGACATGATGAGTGTCGTCTTAGCTGGGATCTGAGTCGATACTTCAACAGGCTTACGAGCGACCACGATGAAACGAGTGTGGTTCTCAGTTTGATTTGCAATGTTGCCTTGGATTGGTTGCAGTCCATAAAGCTTGCCGCTCGATGCATTACCAATCGCTGCCACATCATCACCGTCTAGATCTTTTACCTTTTTCATGGCATCAGCTGTGCTTGCACAAGATTCAAGGCTGACATCTTTAAGGCGGCTTAAAAACTCACTGCATTGTTGATGAGGTTGTGGGTGCGAATAGAGCGTTTTAATGTCTTCTAAACGAATATCATTTTTCGCGACAAGGCAGTGTTCAATCGGTTGAGAAAGTTCACCAACGATGTAAAGCGTTGTGTGTTGTAGCAGATCGTAGACTTCGTTAATTGACCCTGAACTGGTATTTTCAATCGGCAGTACACCGTAGTCGGCATGGCCCGATTCTACAGTCGATGCGACTTCTTTGAAGTGATTACAGTTCAGCTCAATCAATTCCATATTCTTGCGGCTGAAGTATTCACGGCTCGCAAGGTGAGAATACGATCCCTTAGAACCTAAGAATGCAACGCGAGCTAGTGGTTTACGGCTTTGTGGATTCGCAAGGTTTTGCAGGTATGACTGTTGCAGCAGAACCGAATCTTCAATGATGGTATGAAACAACTTAGTAATGTACTGCGCATCAAGCTCGTATTTATCTTTACCGTTGTTGATCAATTTGACTAGTAGTTGTTGCTCTCGTACTGCATCACGAACGGGTTTTGACGTTTCTACCTTGCTTTTAGCGACTTCGATACTCAGCTTACGACGCTCTGAAAGTAATTTTAGGAGTTCGTCGTCTAAATCATTGAGACGAAGGCGGATATCATCTAGTGAAATTGTTCGGTCAGTCATAAATGTGTCCTTATAAAAAAGCCCCCCTAGTGTGGGAGGCTTCTTGTTCGTTTTTGACTTGTTTTTCTAAAACGACTTAGCCTCCGATTTACGGAAGAAAAAAGAAGTCAAAAATAAACAAAGAGTGAGAGTGCATAAAAAGTGATTGTTTTATGAATGTTTAAACACAATAAGCAAGCGAGCTACGAGCGTCAAGCAAAAAAATAGCGCCCTGAGGCGCTATTTTTTAATCTGTCATATTTCCTTATTCTACTTCAGCTTCTAGCTCTTCGATTTCAGGCTTTTCAGCGCGGCGCGCTTCTGGTTTATGGCGCAGCTTGTTGAGTTGACGCTCTAGTTTTTGTTCTACTTCGTTAATAGCTACGTAGAGGTCGTCATGAATTGATGAAGCAACAAGTTGGCCTTTTGGTACCGTTAGAACGGCTTCAAATTTTTTCTTTTTATTTGGTTCTTCGCTAAAGCTCGCTTGGCAGCCAATGATGTCTACTTGCCATTTATCCAGCTTCTTAAATTTGCTTTCTATGTGATCACGGATTGCAGAGGTAATGTCGATATTTTTACCAGTGATGTTCATTTTCATAGAAGTTTTCCTCTGTTGTATCCCTCATGGGTTAACTTCAGATTACGACTTTTAGGAATAAAGAATGTGATTTAGATCTTGTTTTGGTTGGGTGGGATAAGCATTAAAATCAAATGTGATCTCACGCAAGTCTTGATATCTTTTTGTCGAAAAATACTTGTTATCCCTATGAAAAACGATAACTTGGAGGCAAGGCTTCGCTAAAAATTAAACCAGTTTTTAGGGGCGTCTTACAGCTTATTGAAAGTGTTTGATTGAAATTTACTCAATAGTGTTTTGTGATGTAGATCTCGTGATATATATCGCTATATAAGCTTTCTCTGAATTTGATAAGCAAAAGCCGCATAAGTTTTCTTATGCGGCTTTTGTGTTTTTAGCTTTACCTAATACCTTTGGCTCTCCAGTTTTGGGATTGATGCGATCCTAGTCGTTAGTGTTCAGTAATCTCGCTGTGCCGTTCTCTCGGATAGCATTGATAGCTTGTAATTGTTTATAGATTACGAAGTAACGATTGATGTTGGCAACATAGGTTACGGGTTCTTTACTCACGTATTTGCGAGTGATGATTTCTACGTTTTTAAACCAGATGTTTGGGTTGTAGCCTTTTTGCTTGGCAAGGTGCCTCATCTTTCTGATTTTAGCGGGGCCAGCGTTGTAAGAAGCCAAGGTAAAGTAGATTTGATTGTCCGGTGATATTGCTGGGTCATCAAAATATCGGTCTTTGATAAAGCGCATATACTTCACACCCGCATGGATGTTGTTATCCACTTTATGTATGTTTTTGATGTTGACGTTTTTGTCTTTGGCGGTACTTGGCAACACCTGCATCACACCAATAGCTCCACGGTGAGAAACCCGGCTTTGATCCAGTCCTGACTCTTGGAAACCTTGTGCAGACATCATCAAAGGGTCGAATTCGTATTGACTCGAATACTTTTCAAAAACATCTGACAGCTTAGCCACTCGGTCTATTTTATTTGGGTTGAGTGCTCTACCTAACCAGCGAGTGTTATCGATGTATTTCTGATAGATAACATTTCCAAGTAGGGTACCTGTTCGTGCGGTCTTTACGTATTTGTTGATCTCTTTCTTTAGCTGAGGGCTGTCTTTTCTCAGTGCCCAAGCAATTTGACCATTTTCACGCAGCGGCAACTCAGTGTGTACCTGAATGTTTTCCATAACATCGAGCCAGAGCTTAGCTTTGTGGCTATCTAGAACTGTACCTTGTATATAACCCTGATTAACCAGTTCTATCAGCTCGTAGTCTTGCAATGATTCTTCGATAAAGTGGACATGCAGTGGTGGTAAACCTAGTGCGTTAAGCTCTTTGTTGACTCTTTGAACACTCTCGAAGTAACTTGAGCTAGCTCGGATCCAGACCTCTTGACCACTCAATTGCTTGATTTCGGTGATAGGGGCAGAATTTTTTCCGGTGATAATCAGTTCTTTCCCATCTTTGATCATTGGATCGGAAAAATCGATGACACTTAACCGCTTGTCGGTGATCGTTAGGTTGGCGACAGCGACATCACCGTAACCAGATTCTAACGAGGGGAGTAGATCATCTCGTTGCACGGGGATGATTTGAACGTTGAGATAGGGGTGCTTCTTACGAAGACTTTTCTCAAAGTGGTAGAGCATTTCTGCCACAATACCTTTTGGCTTGCCATCTTCTATGTAGTAAAAGCCCAGATCAGCCGAAACCAATACTCTCACTGTTCCTTTTGTTTTGAGTACATCTAAGTCTCCCATGTAAGGTTGATTGCTCAATGGGGACAGTTCTAATGCGTTGGAAAGTTGGCTAAATAACCCGATCCAGATAAATAATAACATCCTGCTCACATCCACACTCCATGTTGATGTTTTGTTAAAAGTTATCTATTGAAGATACTGCTTATGTTGCCATTCATCAAGTTTACCAGACGAAGTTCAAAAAAAATCGCGCTAACAAATTAGCGCGATTTTGAAGTGATTGTTTTAGTTAACGACGAGTGTGATTCGCTGACTAAGGCAGTGGATTGAGCTCGATTAACTTTTCTGTTCGTAACACTGCGTCTTCTAAGCCTAGTTGTTCATAAGCTTCTAATTGAATGTCTAAAGACTTACGTGCAGCAATGGTGTCAGGGTAAGTCTTCTGTAACTCTTGTGTTCTGTTTATAGCTGCAATCCAAGCTTCACGACGCAGGTAGAAATCAGCGGTTGCTAAGTCATACTCCGCTAGGCGGTTTTTCAGTGCGAACATGCGTTTTTGTGCATCTTCAGCGTATGGGCTTGCAGGGAAACGTTCTAACAGTCGTTTGAAATCAGCAAATGCAAGTTTCACTGGCTCTGGATCTCGGTCGCTACGATCGATATTAAAAATATCATGCATGAAGTTTCGGTCTTGTGCCATATGCGTTAAACCGCGCATGTAAAGAACCCAATCTTGTTTCTCATGAGTTGGGTTTAAACGTAGGAATCGCGAAATAGTCGCAAGGCCAAGCGCCAAGTCATCATTTTTGTAGTAAGCGTAAATCAGATCCAGTTGTACTTGTTCAGAATAGGCGCCGAATGGGTAACGTGAGTCTAAGGCTTCTAGCTTTTCGATTGCAGAAAGCCAGCTACCACTCTGCAGTGATTCTTGGGCGTCAGAGTAAAGAACCGATGGCGGTACATCCGGTACTATTTCTTCACTACTTGAACAACCAACTAAGAGTGATACGGCTAATAGACCCGTTAAAGTAAGGTGTTTCATGTCAGGCGTCGATTCCTTGAATTAAATATTTCGTAAGCTTCCGTTACTTTCTAACCAGTAACAGATACAATGATGCAATTATTCTATTTTATCCATACTAATGGGTATTAGTCTCACGGTTTTTAAAAAAGTTCGATATGGCTCAGCAGATAACATTAACAGACACAGTAAAAAGCAGCCAGTTAGGTCAACGTTTAGACCAAGCTGTCGCTGAACTATTTACCGATTTTTCTCGCTCTCGTATTAAAGAGTGGCTTCTTGACGGCAAAATCCAAGTGGATGGCGAAGTTATCACTAAACCGCGCACCATAGTTTTGGGCGGTGAAGCGATCATCTTACAAGCAGAGCTTGCGGATGAAGAGCGCTGGGAAGCACAAGATATTCCGTTAGACATTGTCTATGAAGATGATGATTTATTGGTTATCAATAAACCTCGCGATCTGGTTGTACACCCAGGTGCAGGTACGCCGGATGGAACCATACTAAACGCATTGCTTTTCCATTACCCTCAGATTGCTGAAGTACCTCGTGCGGGTATTGTGCACCGTCTTGATAAAGACACAACTGGTCTTATGGTTGTGGCTAAAACGGTTCCAGCTCAAACTCGCCTTGTACGAGCTCTTGCTAAACGTCGTATTACTCGTGAATATGAAGCAATTGCTATTGGTAAAATGACCGCTGGTGGTGTGGTTGAGAAAGGCATTAGCCGTCATGCAACTAAGCGTACGTTAATGGACGTTAATGAATTGGGTAAGCCTGCGGTAACTCACTACCGTGTTGCTGAGCACTTCCGCGAACATACTCGTATTCGTCTGCGCCTAGAAACGGGTCGTACTCACCAAATCCGTGTTCACATGTCATACCTTCAGCACCCGCTGTTAGGTGATATTGCGTACGGTGGTCGTGCTCGTATTCCAAAAGGTGCATCTGAAGAGCTAACGACAATGATTCGTTCTTTTGATCGCCAAGCGTTACACGCGGTTATGCTGAAGTTTGTTCACCCGATTACTGGTGAAGAAGTAGAGTTCCACGCACCTGTGCCAAATGACATGGTTGTGATGGCTGAAGCGTTGCGTGTTGATGCTCGCGAAAACATAGAAGACGACATTTAATCGTGTCAATGATCATCCCTGACTGGAATGCACCAAAAAACGTGAAAGCATTTGCTTCGACTCGTTTTGATGGTTGTTCTACAGGCGCTTATCAAGGGTTAAACCTCGGTATGCACGTTGGGGATGATGCTTCGCTTGTTGAAAGCAATCGAGCGTGGCTAAAGCAACAATCTAAGATGCCCACCGTTCCGGTATGGCTAAATCAAACTCACTCAACGGATGTCGTTACGGTTTTAGAACCTGTGGTGAATGTGCTTGATGCGGATGGTGCATTTACCACTGCAAAGGGTGTTGTGTGTTCTGCGATGACAGCCGATTGCTTACCGGTCATCCTTACCGATACCAAAGGCACTCAAGTTGCTGCCGTTCATGCGGGTTGGCGTGGTCTTGCTGGTGGCATTCTTGAAAATGCCGTCGCAAAGTTTTCAAACCTAGATTCCGAGAACCAGATAATTGCTTGGCTTGGTCCTGCAATTGGTAAAGGTGCATTTGAGGTTGGCAACGATGTGTTGGACGCTTTTGTTCGTTTTGACCCTCAAGCGAAATTAGCATTTAAAGCTAAATCTGAACCTGGCAAGTGGTTAGCAAACATGTCTCAACTTGCGACTCAACGATTAATGAAAGTTGGCGTGACTTCGGTGACAGACTCGAATCTATGTACATACGCAGATTCAGATGCTTTCTATTCTTATCGTCGTGATGGTATTACTGGGCGTCAGGCGACATTTATTTGGTTAGAGTAATCTCTGACTAGCATAACCACTCATCCAGTTCATTTATATTTTCATATCAGCTCTATTCTTCATCCTTATCCCTTGAAAATCTGCGTTACCGTATCCATCTTCTAACCATAAGATAAACATATCTAAGAGTAGGAAGGTTGGCATGCGTCTCGATCGATTCACTAGTAAATTCCAAATTGCGATATCTGATGCTCAGTCGCTCGCATTAGGTCGTGATCACCAATATATAGAACCTGTACACCTAATGGTGTCTTTGCTTAATCAAGATGGCAGTGCGATTCGTCCATTGCTCACCATGTTGAATATTGATGTTGTTCAATTGCGTTCTAAATTAAGCGAAATATTAGACCGAGTCCCAAAAGTAAGCGGTATCGGTGGGGATGTTCAGCTCTCAAATGCAATGGGAACGCTATTCAACCTATGTGACAAGGTCGCACAAAAGCGCCAAGACAGTTACATATCTTCAGAAGTATTCCTACTCGCTGCAATAGAAGACAAAGGACCTCTAGGTAACTTACTTAAAGAACTAGGCCTTACAGAGCAAAAATTATCTCAAGCTATAGAGCAAGTTCGCGGTGGTCAAAAAGTTGATGATCCGAATGCGGAAGATAGACGCCAAGCTTTAGAGAAGTTCACCATTGATCTGACCGAGCGAGCAGAGCAAGGCAAGCTAGATCCTGTGATTGGTCGTGATGATGAAATTCGTCGCACGATTCAAGTCCTTCAACGCCGAACTAAGAATAACCCTGTCATTATTGGTCAACCCGGTGTGGGTAAAACCGCGATTGTCGAAGGTTTGGCTCAGCGCATTATCAATAATGAAGTTCCTGAAGGCTTAAGAGGCCGACGAGTTCTTTCATTGGATATGGGCTCATTGGTAGCGGGTGCTAAGTATCGTGGCGAATTCGAAGAGCGTCTAAAATCGGTGCTTAATGAATTATCGAAAGAAGAAGGCAATGTCATTCTCTTTATCGATGAAATTCATACTATGGTCGGCGCAGGTAAAGGCGAAGGCTCTATGGATGCGGGTAACATGCTGAAACCAGCATTAGCTCGTGGTGAACTGCATTGTGTCGGCGCAACAACGCTCGATGAATACCGACAATATATAGAGAAAGACCCGGCTTTGGAGCGTCGATTCCAAAAAGTGATCGTGGATGAACCCACCGTTGAAGACACGGTAGCGATTCTTCGTGGTTTGAAAGAGCGCTATGAACTCCACCATCATGTAGAAATTACCGATCCTGCTATCGTAGCGGCGGCAACGCTATCTCACCGATATGTTTCAGATCGTCAGTTACCAGATAAGGCGATTGATCTCATTGATGAAGCGGCTTCGAGTATTCGAATGCAGATAGATTCAAAGCCCGAGTCATTGGATAAGTTAGAGCGCAAAATCATTCAATTGAAGATCGAACAGCAAGCTCTGACGAATGAAAATGATGAGGCCAGTGAAAAGAGGCTTCGTACGTTACAAAGCGAACTTTCTGAGAAAGAACGCGATTTCGCAGAGCTTGAAGAAGTGTGGAACGCTGAAAAAGCGGCGCTGTCTGGTACGCAACATATTAAATCAGAGCTAGAACAAGCTCGAATGGATATGGATTTTGCACGACGCGCTGGTGACCTTAACCGTATGTCTGAATTGCAATATGGTCGAATCCCAGAATTGGAGAAGCAGTTAGATCTCGCGACTCAAGCTGAAATGCAAGAAATGACCTTATTACGTAATAAGGTGACCGACGCTGAGATCGCCGATGTCCTTTCAAAGCAAACCGGTATTCCTGTTTCTAAAATGCTAGAAGCAGAAAAGGAGAAGCTTCTGAAAATGGAAGGTGTTCTGCATAAGCGGGTTATCGGTCAAGCGGAAGCGGTCGAAGTGGTATCGAATGCGATTCGTCGTAGCCGTGCTGGTTTGTCTGATCCGAATAAGCCGATTGGTTCGTTCTTGTTCTTAGGGCCAACAGGTGTAGGTAAAACGGAACTGTGTAAAACATTAGCTAACTTTATGTTCGATAGTGAAGATGCGATGGTTCGTATCGATATGTCTGAGTTTATGGAAAAACACTCTGTTGCTCGTTTAGTTGGTGCTCCCCCTGGTTATGTGGGTTATGAAGAAGGTGGGTACTTAACCGAAGCTGTTCGTCGAAAACCTTATTCTGTCATTCTGCTTGATGAGGTAGAGAAAGCTCACGCAGATGTTTTCAATATTCTATTGCAAGTTTTAGATGATGGGCGATTAACTGACGGACAAGGTCGTACGGTTGATTTTAGAAATACCGTGGTAATCATGACATCGAACTTAGGTTCAACTCGTATTCAAGAGAACTTTAATACATTGGATTACCAAGGGATTAAAAATGAGGTTATGGAAGTGGTGGGTAAACATTTCCGACCTGAGTTTTTGAATCGAGTTGATGAAAGTGTCGTGTTTCATCCATTAGGCCAAGAGCACATCGAGTCAATTGCCGCTATTCAGCTTGATCATTTGAAAAAGCGAATGGAAGACAATGGTTATGAACTCGAAGTTTCAGAAAAAGCGCTCAAGCTAATCTCTCAAGTTGGTTTTGACCCTGTATATGGTGCAAGGCCTCTTAAAAGAGCAATTCAACAAACAGTAGAGAACCCATTAGCGAAAGCGATACTTGCAGGGAAAATCAATCCGGATAAGAAAGTGCAGCTATTAGTGAATAACGACCGAATTATAGCTCACCAATAATAAAGGTAAGAACGATAGGTACGATTAGTCGAAATTAAGACGTAATCGTACCTATTTTGAACGTTTTGTGCGAATAGTGTCCGAACGATCGCCTGTGGCGATTTTTTTCCGTTTTTGGTCTTGTGCAAAGGGGGATTCTCTCTATAATACGCCTCCGTTGCTAGGGATAACCAAGCGGTTTGAACTAAGTAACGAGACGACATTAAGCATTTAAGATGCTTTGAAAAATTAGCTGGGAAAAGTGTTTGACACTGGAACCCAATTCGCTAGAATGGCCGTCCACTTAGAGAGGCTCCTTACTAAAAGGAACGCTCAACAAGTGAAGCTCTTTAACAATTTAAACCTATCAATCTGTGTGGGCACTCGTTGATGAATA
>NZ_JBGONI010000014.1:0-95623 GCF_041439035.1 Vibrio sp. 1F263
ATAATGGCTATTACCTCAGCCTTCCAAGCTGATGATGCGGGTTCGATTCCCGCTGTACGCTCCAGTCTTCTTGATGTTTCAGTCTTACTCTTAAGACAGTGTGCGTGCATCGTATAATGGCTATTACCTCAGCCTTCCAAGCTGATGATGCGGGTTCGATTCCCGCTGCACGCTCCAATTCCTCCTTATGTTTTGTTACGTGTTTTCTTCCAGCGATACCCTATTCAAAAAACTTCTCCGCTCGTTAAACCTATAAGCATTAATCCATATAGCTTAAACCCATTTTGTTAAGTCTAACCAACCAACGCTAATTAAGCAGCTAGCGCTATTAACTCCTTAAATCGCTTCGAATTTCTTAAACCTTTCCCATTACATATTGCAGTCTAGCTTTTAACGATTTTCAAAATTGTTCCAATTTAATAATCTTGGTCAATATCCGAAAAAACAGTTGTGGTAATGTGCGCGCATTAGCAACAACAAAAAATAATTAAAAATGTTTAAAAGCAATGAGTTAACAATAAACATCGAAGCAATCAATGTCGCACTGTCAAAAGTCGAAAATGCGAACAAAATTCAGCTTAATACGTTGAAAGGTTATGTGAGCAGCGAACCAGAACAGGCCGTACTTGCGTTTCGTTCTTTGAATGAAGTGGAATCGATCGACGACAAACTTAAGAAGATCATGTCAGAGTTACCACACCTCAGTGGCGAAGCTCACCACCTGCTTGAAACTTCTATCTTGCTACAGTGACTATAAATAAAGATAAGCCTCAGCGAATCCCTCACAGCAAAGCGCTTTAGGTATAAGTTAAGACTTATCTTTAATTTTCTTGCCCCCATTGAATTATCTAATTCAACAAAGCGCTATTAATTAACGTCTAAAGCGTTAACGACTTCACCATACCCGCTTCAGCGTGACCAGGAATATTGCACGCGAACTCTACGTTATTATCACCATGGAAATGCCAAAGCATCTGTTTCGCTTTGCCCGGCTTAACTGTCACTGTGCTGCCCGAGTCATGAGCGTGATTACCCATGTTTTTCATCATTTCACGGTGCTCTAGCTGCTCTAAGGCAGAACCAATCGAGAATTCGTGGTCAATCTTGCCCGTGTTCATCACAACAAACTGCACTACATCATTTGGCTCAATATCGACCTTATTTTTGAATGTGATTTTCATATCATCACTTAGTAGGACATGAACCACTTTATCCGGTTTTGCGCCTTGAGCTGGCATCCCAACTTCTGACATACCTTCCATGTCCATCATTCCATCCATATTCATCATCTTCGAATGGTCCATCTTTCCATCCTTCATCATGCTGTGATCCATTTTTGAATGCTCCATCTCTCCACTCTTCATCATCGAGTGATCCATATTCGAATGGTCCATTTCAGCAAAAGCCGTTGCAGTAGTTAACGTCAGTGCAATCGCAATAAGTGTCTTTTTCATGATCGTTCCTTAGATTAATTCAGTTATTTATTTGTTTCACATGTTCATGTGGTACGCCCTTACCCACTCTGTATTGGTAAGTAAGGGCTAATAATCAATACGTTATTTGTTTGTCTCGTTTTGGCTATGCGTAATCTCACGCTGTTTCCAGAGCTTAAAGATTGCAGGCAAAACCAGTAGGGTAAGCAACAGTGCCGACGCCATTCCGCCTATCATCGGCGCGGCAATTCGCTGCATCACTTCAGAGCCCGTTCCCTCGCCATACATAATTGGAATGAGGCCAATGATCACCGTAAGTACTGTCATCATCACTGGGCGAACACGCAGTCCTGCACCCTCACGAATCGCATCCGTTAAGTCTTCACTCTGAAGTGCTTGCTGGTTCTGCTCCGCATCCAATTTTTTGTAGTGCCATGCTTGATTTAGGTAGACCAACATAATGACGCCTATCTCAACAGCTACCCCGGCAAGGGCGATAAAGCCCACACCCACCGCAATCGAGAAGTTGTAATTGAGGACATGCATCAGCCATAGGCCACCAACCATCGCGAGTGGCAATGTCAGCATAATCATCATCACCTCACCGACACGGCGGAAGCTGAGGTAGAGCAATAACATGATGATGGCGATGGTAATTGGCACAACGACACTTAAACGTTCTTTGGCGCGCTCCATGTATTCGTATTGACCAGACCATGCCAGTGAATATCCGGCAGGCAAGACGATTTGATCTGTAACGACTTTTTGCGCCTCTGCCACATAAGAACCAAGGTCGCGACCTTCGATGTCAACGAACACCCAGCCATTAGGACGCGCGTTCTCCGTCTTAATCATTGGTGGCCCATCTTCATAGCGAATATCCGCGACATCAGACAAAGCAATTCGCGCTCCATTTGGTGTCACTAACGGCAGGTTCTGCAGCTTAACGACAGAATCACGATAGCTTTGTGGGTAACGGACATTGATTGGGTAACGCTCTAGCCCCTCAACGGTTTCGCCCACGTTCACGCCACCAACCGCAGTCGAAATAACATGTTGCACTTCTTTAATGCTCAAGCCATATCGCGCAGCAGAACGACGTTTGATGTCTATCGTCACATAACGACCACCCGCAACACGCTCAGCGTAGACAGAAGCAGTACCACTCACGCTATTGAGGATGGGTTCAAGTTGAGAGCCAATATCCTCAATCACGCTCAGATCTGGGCCTGCGATTTTGATACCAATTGGCGTTTTAATACCCGTCGCCAACATGTCGATACGTGTTTTGATTGGCATGACCCAAGCGTTGGTCAAACCGGGGAATTGAATCAGATCATCAAATTCTTTACGCAGAGACTCCGTAGTGACACCGTCACGCCACTGTTCTCGCGGTTTAAGCTGAATAACCGTTTCAATCATAGTCAGTGGCGCAGGATCGGTTGCTGTCTCTGCTCGACCAATTTTTCCCCATGTGGTTTCGACTTCTGGAATGGTTTTAATGAGCTTGTTGGTTTGTTGCAACAACTCACGAGCCTTACCTATTGAGATGCCCGGATACGTGGTTGGCATGTACATCAAATCCCCTTCGTCCAAAGGAGGGATGAACTCACTACCAAGCTTACTGGTTGGGTAATAAGCAGACGCCATTAAGCCAAGTGCGATAACAATCATCACCTTTGGGTATTTTAGGCTGAGGTTCAGAAGCGGTTTGTACATCGCCACTAGGCTGCGGTTGACTGGGTTTTTGTGTTCAGGCAACACGTTACCGCGAATGAAGTAACCCATTAGCACAGGCACAAGCGTGATAGCCAAACCCGCCGCTGCGGCCATCGCATACGTCTTGGTAAACGCAAGTGGCGAGAACATCTTGCCCTCTTGCCCTTCTAGCGCGAACACAGGCACAAAGCTCAAGGTAATGATAATCAGAGAGAAGAACAGCGGTGCGCCGACTTCTTCTGCTGCCTTACCAATCACCTGCCAACGGTTTTTGTCAGTGAGCGGAGTCCGTTCAATGTGTTTATGAACGTTCTCGATCATCACGATGGCACCATCCACCATGGCACCTATCGCAATAGCGATACCACCGAGAGACATGATGTTGGCGTTAATACCCTGCCAATGCATAACAATGAACGCACCTAAGATACCGACAGGCAAACTTAGCGCGATAACCAGTGATGAGCGGATATGGAACAAGAACAGCGCACACACGACGGCGACCACGATGAACTCTTCAGCCAGCTTCTTCCAAAGGTTTTCAACGGCTGAATCAATCAAAGTCGAACGGTCGTAAGTCGCGACAATCTCGACACCATCAGGTAAGCCTGTTTGCAGTTCAGCGAGTTTGGATTTCACCGAATCGATCACTTCACTGGCATTTTCACCAAAGCGCATCACGATAACGCCGCCAACCGCCTCGCCCTCCCCATTGAGTTCCGAGATACCACGACGCATTTGCGGGCCAAGGTTGATGTCAGCTATGTCACCTAATAGCAACGGAGTACCTTTGTCAGTCACTTTTAGCGGCAGAGATTGAATGTCTTCGATGCTTGTCAGGTAACCGGTGGTACGAACCATATGTTCGGCTTCCGCAATCTCAACAACAGATGCACCGGTTTCTTGATTACCATCTTGAATTGCCTTGTTGACTTGCTGAAGCGTTAGGTCATATGCACGTAACTTGGCCGGATCAATCTGTACTTGATACTGCTTCACCATGCCGCCAACGGTCGCCACTTCAGACACGCCTTCTACGGTTTGCAATTCATACTTCAAGAACCAATCTTGCAAACTACGAAGTTCCGCTAAGTCGTGCTGACCGGTTTTATCTTGCAACACGTAGCTGTAAACCCAGCCCACACCGGTTGCATCTGGCCCTAGTGTTGGCTTAGCACTCGAAGGCAAGTTAGGTGCAACTTGGCTTAGGTACTCCAACACTCGTGAACGCGCCCAGTACATATCGGTATCGTCATTGAAGATAATATAGACATAGGAATCACCAAAGAACGAGTAACCACGAACTGTTTCAGCTCCTGGTACAGCTAACATGGCGGTGGTCAATGGATAAGTCACCTGATCCTCAACCACTTGTGGCGCTTGCCCCGGATAACTGGTTTTGATAATCACCTGAACATCTGACAGATCAGGAATGGCATCGACCGGTGTATTTTTAACGCTGTATAAGCCGCCAAATACGATGGCTACAGTAGCAACCAGCACTAAGAAGCGGTTGCTAATAGACCAGCGAATGATTGCATTAATCATAGTTCGCCCTCACCCGTGCTATTCGTCGGTTCGAGAGATTTGAGCACATAATCAGAACCTTGCTTCGCCACTAGAAACCGAATGGTTTGACCCTCGGAAAACTCAGATAAATCAAGGTCATCACTGGCTTGGAAATTCATTTCACCCGCTTTCCAATTCCACTCTGGGACTGGCTGATGTTTTACAGTGATCATGCCAAAATCAGCCATCAACATAGTGATGTCACCCGTTACCCAAACTTCGCCTGCGATCTTGTGTTTGTTGACCTTGTAATCAACAACCTCGTACTGCCCTGACTCTGTCTTTCTCATCTCAAAATCAATCGCCTTACCACGTTGCACGTCACTCATGTCCAAGCCTTCCGCAAAGGTGAAATTCATCACCATGCCCGGCCAATCCCATTCAGGAACAGGCTGATGGTTAATCGTCACCATGCGACTGCCTTGCATAACATCGGAAATTTCACCGTTTGCCCATACGGTTTCAGCTTCTTCCTCAACACCATTGATGCGTGACAGATCAGCAGATTGGCTCGATTCAGAATCCAACATGAAGTGCGCAGAAGTGACAATGTTCTCACCTTGCTCTAGCCCTTGAAGCACCTCTATTTTTTCGCCAGCTTCACGACCAACCTCAATACGAGCAGAACGATACTTGCCAGAACCTTCTGACATCACCACTCGAGTCATACCACCGGAGTGAATCACCGAAGATCTTGGGATAGTAAGAACCGCTTCATCACTGATGGGTTTCAGCGCAATATTGGCAAACATATTTGGCTTAAGCTCGCCATTTGGATTGGAGAACTTCAAACGAACGCGCAAAGTTCGAGTTTTTGGGTCAAGGATTGGGTAAACGTAATCGACATTACCCAACCACTCTTTGCCAGGAATGGCATCTAGCGTCATCACTGCATTGCTGCCTGACGAGATCCAGTGCGCTTGACGCTCAAACACCTCAGCATCAACCCATACTTCGCCTAATGGGCCTGCACTGATCACCGCTTGTGCAGGTGAAAGGTAACCACCTTCTCGGATATTCAGACTTGCGATGACACCATCGGCTGGCGCTTTGACTTCAATGGTTTGTGAGGCTTTGCCTTTGCGCGTAATAGAGCGGATTTGAGTCTTATCAACACCCAAGGTAATTAAGCGTTCAGTCGAGCCCTTGATCAAACCTTTACGACCCGTTTTATAAGCACTGATCAACTCTTCTTGTGCTTTAACAAGCTCTGGAGAATAGAGTGTGAAAAGCACATCACCTTTGTTTACCTTCTCACCCACTGCGTTGATGTAGAGCTTCTCAACCCAACCAGCTGCTCTTACGTTGGTTTGCCACAATGTACTTTCATCGAACGCCACATAACCCACGGTTTCAATCCGAGGAGATAGCGCTTCGAACTTAACTTTCGCTGTTTTGACACCCAGATTATTTTCTACCGACGAATCAATGAACACGGTACCGGGCTCATCTTTAACACCACTTGAGTCATCCGCGTAAACAGGGATTAAATCCATCCCCATAGGTGACTGACCCGGCTTGTCTCGCTGATAATTTGGGTCCATCGGAGCCACCCAATACAGAGGTTCATCCTTGGTTTGTTTACTTACTTCGGCGTCTGTACTCGTTGCCATTGCTGACATGTCGTGTGCTGGATTAATTAGAAAATGGTTCACACCAAAACCCAATGCACCACCGACCAATAAAGCGATTGTTGCTACTTTTACTGAACTCATTGTCTATTCCCTTATTGATTGGCTGTGTGTTTAGTTGCGCTTGAATTGAGTTGTGGTTGGTTTACTTGGTATTCAAAGCCACTGACTAACGCCGCCAGTTTGCTGTTAACGATGTTGAGATCTGTGATCAAACGTTGTTTCTCTAACTTAAGCGCCAGCTCATCGGTCGTTGCTGAAATGACATCGTTAAACTGGGCGGTATTGTTTTGATAGCCCCTCTCAACCGCGCTGATTCGGGCTGCGGTTTGAGGAAGCAAGGACGTTTGATAGCGTTCTAAACGCTGGGTGAGGTTCGCCTTATCCACCAATAACGCATTCACTTGCGCGTTCATTTGGGAAAGTAAGGTGTCTTTTTGAGATTTGGCCGCACCAACTTGATACTGAGCAGCCGATAAGTTTTTATCTTGTCGGTTCCCTGTAAACAGCGGGATGTCGACAGTCAGATAAGCACTTACCAGATCAGAAGCTGGTTCACCCGCCATGTTATTGGCTTGACGGTGTGCATACATCACTTCCACCCCAAACTGCGGGGTATAAGCTTGCTCGGCTAACTCAACCTGAGTTTGATTGGAGGAAATACTGACATCGGAGATCTTAACCAAAGGATGGTCAGTCAGTAGCTGATAGTGCTTGGTTGAATCGATATTGGTCGCTAATTTGCTTTCCAACAATGACCAATCAATTTGGTTAGTTGCATTCAGTGTGCTCTGAGAATCAAGAACCTGAGAGCCTAACCAATCAGATCCCAACCATTCAGAAAGCTGAGAGATTAAGCGGCGCTGAACCTCCTGGTTTGTCTGAAGTTTCTCATCAAGCTTACTCACTTGAAGCTGAGCGTTAAGCAGATCTTGCGCTTCACTTTTACCAATCGAGTAATTGGTTTGTACATAGTTTTCAAGCTCAACCAACAAACGACGGTTTTGACGAATCACCGACTCAGCCTTTTGCTGATAACCTAACTCAAGCCAAAGCTGCGTCATGCTATTCGCAACCGTCAATTCTCTTGCTTGCATCTGCAAAGCTAAAGCATCTGCCTGTTGGCCTGCCTTTTTCTGTTGAAGGTTAAGCGTATCGCCACGCTCAAACTGTTGCATCAGCCCTACCGATATATTGGTCATCGGGTCTTCGTCAAATTGAAAGCTATCGACAGGCAAACCGCCAAATCCAACTTTCAATTTCGGGTCCATTAAGGTCGCGCTGGCAATGCCCGTTTCTCGCATCGCTTGAGACTGAGCAAAGTACTGTTTGCGATTTCCATCTTCGCTTAAAGCAATCTCAATCAGTGTATTGAGTTGCTGCGTCGAGCTTGCTTGGTCATGTGCTGAAATGTGTTGAGCATTTGAAGCTGACGCCGTGGTAGCCGCGAGCGTAGCACTTGAAAACAAGGCCATAGGCAAGGCAGCAGCAACCACTAAGCTCGTGTTCATGACAAACACAGAGGTTGTTGGTTTCATATTCACAATGAATGTCCATATCTAGCGCTAATTAGCGCATAAAAAAGAATGGCTTATCAGGTTTATCTAACTGATAGAGCTGTATTTTTAGATATAGATTTATGCGGAAGGTGGGCGTAGCAAAGATTGAGCGCGTGCGACTTTCTGGCCAATCGTGATCGATTGAAAACGAGCTAATGAAAAGGAAAGTTGATCAACGGCTTGAACAGCCTGAATTGGATAGGGACTTGCAGAACACATTGAGGCACAGCAATCGGCACTCGAACAATGGTTACCCATCATCGAGCTGCCTTCTTCGCTCATTGAAGACATATCGAATTGAGCCATCAAAGCATGGGCACTCATGTTAGAGTCTTCAGCGTGTACTTCTTCACTCATCACATGACACCCCGCCATTGAATCATTAACCGAAGTATCGCTGTGGTAACAAGCCGACTTGCTCGACCCCATTTCCATCATGATTACTTCAGTCATCATGGCTGAGGAGCTTGAGGCATAGCTAGACATCAACATCGCAATGATGCTGAAAACAATAATCCAAGTTTTTCGGAATGTGTTTGTCATAGCTTACCTTTGAATTTACACCGCAACTATAAACGTTACCCTTAGGGTAAGGTCAATGCCATTGTGCCGATATTTGCCTGACCGTTGAAAAAGTATTCATCCTCTCTTTCATCAAAATGAGATAATTCTTCGACTTTGCAGTTTTTTCTTTAAAAATTATCCAATTAGCTAGCGAAACCTCTATCTGTGTATTTTACTTAAGATAGTGCAACCACGATTCACGGATGATAAAAATGGCTAACAAAAAAAACGTCGAAGCAAACAAGAAAAATACAGCAATCAAAAATAAGAAAAGTAACGAGCTAGAACAAAAGAAACCAACACAAAAAAAGAAGCGCAGACTGCATTCACATCTAAAAGTGAATATCCCACTTTTTCAGTCACTCATGATGATTTTGCCATCATTGGCTAAACACGCTGCTGCAGAGAGTATAGACAATTCCAGCGACGCTGCAGATCAAGTAACCGCAAATAACGTGACCGAAAAAGATGTCACCGATGACCATAGCAAGGCGGACTCATCAGCGGTTGCTCTCCAAGAAGCTCAGACGAGTGACAACGACGTAAACTCCACCTTAAGTGCAAGTCATGCCGCCCATGGTTCGAGCTCTCACTTGGTTCCTTCTCATCATTTATCGACGCTTTCTCACCCGCAAGTCCATTACATTCCTTCGGTATCGATGCCGACTATCTCCTCAGGAAGTAACGGTCAGCCGACTCATTCGAATGCGCCTACGACGCCCGCTTTACCCGTCACCTTTATGCCAGAAGTCATAAAAGGTACGTACGGAGAGCTTCATGTTGATGCAAATGGTCAATACACATTCGTATTGAATCCAAATTCTCCTCAATACATACTGTTGAATCAGCACCAACCAGGTACTGACCATTTTGCGTTACACCTATCTAATGGCTCGAGCATCATTGTTCAGATACCGGTAACAGGTAAGCAAGACACGCCAAGTATTTCTGGAGACTTAACAGGTGTCGTAACAGAAGATCACAATATTGATTCACAAGGCTTGTTACATGCGAACGGCAAAATCGATGTCATAGACCCTGACCAAAATGAAAGTTCGGTTACACCGGAAGTTATCTCAGGTAAATATGGTTCATTAACTATCGATGCTGATGGACATTGGCAGTATCAAGTTGATAACTCGCTCTCTAATGTTCAAGCTTTAACCGCAGCCACTTCACTGCATGAAAGTTTCACAATTCACACCAAAGATGGCACACCGCAAACCATCGATATGACGATTGGCGGGAACGACGACAATGCAGTAATTACGGGTGTGGATGCTGGCACGTTAACTGAAGATTTAACGACACAAGTTCAAGGGCAGCTTTCGGTAACGGACTCTGATCTTGGAGAGGACCACTTTCAAGCCTCACAAGTGACTAGTAATTTCGGTACGCTAAGCATCACCAAAGACGGTGCGTGGACATACAGTTTAGACAACAATAACCCAGTAGTTCAAAGACTTGGCCAAGGCTCAACTGCGACAGACATCGTCACTGTTCACTCAGCTGATGGTACAGCGCATCAAGTTATGGTTACGATCAATGGCACCAACGACCATGCAGTAATCACGAGTAGTACAGCAAATTCACCAAGTTCGTTTTTCGCTATCGGGACAAGTAATGGCTCAAGCCAAGTTACTGAAGATAAAGACCTAACGGTTTCAGGCCAACTCAACATCACCGATATCGACTCAAAAGAGGCGCATTTTTCTAATTCCGACCTCAAGGGGACACTGGGTACTTTACACCTTAAAGACAATGGCGATTGGACCTACGATCTAGATAATAAAAATCCACAAGTTCAGGCTCTTGGTCAAGGCTCTGCGACAACAGACATCATAACCATCCACTCCGCCGACGGCACTCCTCATCAAATTGCAATTACCGTTAACGGCACCAATGATAAAGCCGTGATAAGTGGAACCAGTGCCGGCGCGGTAACCGAAGAGTCCCAACTTCAGACCTCGGGCATACTGACTGTTACGGATGTGGATACCGGTGAAGCGCACTTCGCTACTTCATCCACAGGAAGTACCGATATTGCAGGCTCGTTTGGTACGCTTCATCTGACCGATACTGGTTCTTGGACGTACGATCTTGATAACACTAACCCGACCGTTCAAGCATTAGGTAAGGGCTCGACAGCTACTGATACCATCACCGTTCATTCTGCTGATGGCACGCCGCATCAAGTGACTATCACAGTAAATGGCACTAATGACGCAGCTACTGTCAGCAGTGCGACCGTTGCCATCTATGAAACCGACAAAGCGGTAACCACCTCAGGCACACTAACCAGTACTGACGTGGATAACCCAGATAACACTTTCACACCCGATTCGCTTACTGGCACCAACGGCGACCTGACTATTGATGCTAATGGGCATTGGACATTCACCGCCAACAGCGCGTTTAACCAATTGAATGTCGGCGATAAGGTCGAAGAGACCTTCACTGTATCGTCTATTGATGGCACACCGTCGACGATCAAAATTACTATTAATGGTACCAATGACAAAGCCGTGATAAGCGGAACAAGTGCTGGCGCGGTCACCGAAGAATCTCAACTTCAAACCTCTGGCTCACTGACTGTGACTGATGTTGATGCCGGTCAAGCACACTTCTCCAATACCGATATTGCTGGGACTTTAGGCACCTTACACCTCACTAATTCGGGGACATGGACTTACGACTTAGATAACACCAACCCAACCGTTCAAGCGTTAGGTAAAGGAACAACCGCTACCGATACCATTACTGTTCATTCTGCTGACGGCACACCACATCAAATTACTATTACGGTTAATGGCACTAACGACAAGGCCATCATTGGCGGTACAAACTCTGGTGCAGTGACTGAAGAATCTCAACTTCAGACGTCAGGTACACTGACTGTCACTGACGTAGATACTGGTGAAGCACACTTCTCCAACACTGATATTGCAGGCACATTAGGCACTTTACATTTAACTGATACCGGCACTTGGACTTACGATTTAGATAATACGAATCCACAAGTTCAAGCCTTAGGTAAAGGCGCGACAGCGACTGATACTATTACTGTCAACTCAGCAGATGGTACGCCGCATCAAATTACTATTACGGTTAATGGCACTAATGACAAGGCCATCTTTGGCGGTACAAACTCTGGTGCAGTGACTGAAGAATCTCAACTTCAAACCTCTGGTACGTTGACTGTCACTGACGTAGATACCGGCGAAGCACACTTCTCCAACACAGATATCGTAGGCAACATGGGGACGCTGCACCTGACAGATTCTGGTTCTTGGACGTACGCTCTTGACAATACAAACCCTAACGTTCAAGCGCTAGGCAAAGGAGCAACCGCTACCGATACCATCACTGTTCATTCTGCTGATGGCACGCCACATCAAGTGACTATCACAGTAAATGGCACCAATGATACGGCTGTAATTGGCGGTGCAAGTGCTGGCGCAGTAACAGAAGAGACACAACTACAAACTACTGGCACATTAACCATTACTGATACCGATAGCGGTGAAGCACACTTTGCTAATACTGATATCCAAGGCTCCTTAGGTACATTACATCTAACAGATAATGGCGCTTGGACCTACGACTTAGATAACACTAACCCAGCAGTTCAAGCGTTAGGTAATGGCGCAACCGCTACTGATACCATTACCGTTCATTCAGCCGATGGCACACCTCATCAAGTCACCATTACGGTGAACGGCACTAATGATAATGCTGTGGTCGGTGGAGTAGATACTGCAAGTGTCACTGAGAAAGCGGCTGGAGATAATATGTCACCAGATCATGCTCAACCAGGTATGGCGACACTTCGAGTTAGTACTCTGAACGCTAATGGACATTTATCTGTGGTTGATCCTGACTCTGGTCAGTCTGGCTTTGCTGATAATGTGGGGTATAACTATCACGGTACATATGGTGACTTAATTTTAAATCCCAATGGAGATTGGAATTACTTTGCCGATGCTGGAAGTCTCAGTCACATTGGTGGAAGGCCCACGACCAGAGGCTCCGCTATCGATAAGTTAGGTGAGGGTGAAACACTCACAGACACTATCACCGTTCACACAAAAGATGGAACACCACATAATATAGTCATCACTATCAATGGTAGTAACGACAGGCCTTATTGCTCTTCAGAAGTACAACTCAACGCAGGTACTGAAGATACGAGACAAACCATTACAGCTGCACAACTGTTACAAAATTCAATAGATGTCGATAAAAATGACTCTGGACTGCTTACAGTAGCAAACCTTCATCCAGATCACGGCTCGATTTTAGATAACCAAAATGGTACATACACTTTCACACCAGAAAAAGACTATAACGGTAAAGTTCATTTCACCTATGATGTCAAAGATGCACATGGCGGTGTCACTCATACTGGAGCTACCAGCAGTTTAAGTGCAGTTGCTGATAAAGCGGTTATAAGCGGTAGTGATACCGGAACGATTATTGAAGATCATAATGTGGGTCACAGTTCATTACAGCCTGTCGTTGCATCGGGTTTGCTGAGTGTGACAGATCCTGATGCAGGGCAAGACCATTTTCAGGTCAATCTGTTATTAGGAGAACAGGCGATTCACGATCCCTTTGGTGGTTTTTTACGCATTACACCAAGTGGCGCTTGGGGATATGAAGTCGCCAATAGTCGCTTGCAATCATTAGCTGAAGGTGAGGTAGAAAAAGTTGTATATCGTGTTTATTCTGCAGACCACACTGCTCACGATATAACAATAACGGTGACAGGCACCAATGATCAACCGACCATAACTGCGACGACACTTGCACATGGCACTGAAGATACACATTACCAAATGCAATCTAGTCAGTTTGGATTCAGTGATATCGACACAGGCGATACGCTACATTCCATAGCAATCACAGATCTACCACCAGCAACACAAGGTAAGTTTGTGCTTGATGGACACGATGTTACAGCGGGGCAACACATCCCTACAGCTGACATCAGTAAGCTTCAGTTCGTTCCTGCGCAAGATTTTAATGGCGATGTTCAGTTTAAATATACTGTTAACGATGGGCATGTTGACTCACAAGAGGCTACCAACACATTTCATATTGATGCGGTGGGAGATAAAGCCGTTATATCAGGTGTGGATACTGGCGATGTTTATGAAAACAGAAACCCTGATATGTCGCCAGACTTTGCCCAGTCAGGTATGGCGCATTTAACTAATAGTATGATTCATGTTGAGGGGCAACTAACAATCATCGATCCAGATACCGGCGAGAATAGTTTTGATTCTAAAGGTATTGGTTATACCTATCATGGAAATTATGGCCATTTGATTCTTAATACAGATGGTAAATGGTTTTATGGTGTTGCGACCGGCACTGCTGATGTAAATGGTGGATTAACAACAAATGTAGGATCGACGATTGATCAACTTGGTGCAAATGAGACTCTCACTGATACGATAACGATACAAAGTAAAGACGGTACCACTCATGATATTGTTATCACCATTCATGGCGACAACGACCGTCCATACTGCTCTTCAGAAGTGCAGCTCAACAGCGGTAAAGAAGACCTCGCGCAAACCATCACGGCCACCGAACTCTTAGCAAACACTATAGACGTGGATGCCAATGACGCAGGTAAGCTTTCCATTGAGAATCTGTTAGTCGATCACGGCTCTGTAGTCGATAACAAAGACGGCACCTACACTTTTACTCCAACCAAAGACTATAACGGCCAAGTTCATTTTAGCTATGATGTGACAGATGCGCATGGCGGAACGACTCATACAGGGGCGTCTACCACACTCACCGCTACCCCAGACGGCGCCATCATTTCAGAAGTAACAACTGACCACGTCACTGAAGATGGTTCACACAGCAGCCACAATGCAGGGGTTACAACTGAGCTCGCGAATGGAAGACTACAAGTTGTGGATCCAGATAGCGGGGAGAATAAATTCCAATACAGCCAGTTTGGTGAATCAGCAGTTCACGATCCGTTTGGTGGCATGTTACGTATTGATAGCATGGGCAATTGGGGGTACAGCGTTAATAATGCCAATTTGCAACACCTTGCTCAAGGGCAAACTGAAACCGTTATCTACCGTGTTCATAGTTATGATGGAACGGCATACGAGTTGCACATAGACGTTGTAGGCACCAATGATGCGCCAACCGTTACCCAAGTTGCGCTAAGTAACGGCACTGAAGACACGCATTATCAAATGCAAGCGAGTCAGTTTGGATTTACGGATGTTGATAGTGGCGATACGCTACATTCAGTTGCAATCACAGATCTACCACCAGCAACACAAGGTAAATTTGTGCTTGATGGACACGATGTTACAGCGGGGCAACACATCCCTACAGCTGACATCAGTAAACTTCAGTTCGTTCCTGCGCAAGATTTTAATGGCGATGTTCAGTTTAAATATACTGTTAACGATGGGCATGATGACTCACAAGAGGCTACTAACACTCTTCATATTGATGCAGTTGGTGACACAGCAGTAATCACTGGAACGACAACGGGCGATGTCGATGAAGGGCATGGTACCTATCATGATCGGTCACCAAACTACGCACAGCTTGGGATGGCTAAATTAACCAATGACCCTTTATATACTGATGGCAAGTTAGAGATTATTGACCCAGACACTGGCGAAGCACAATTTGATACAAAAGGCATAGGCTACTCCTACCATGGCACTTATGGTCAATTAATACTAAATGCCGATGGTAATTGGCATTATAAGGTTACCGTTGGTAGTAACCAACAAAACGTAGCCACAAAGATCGATCAATTAGGCGATGGGCAAGAATTAACAGATACGATTACCATTTATTCTAAAGATGGTACTGCGCAAGACATAGTCATTACCATTCATGGTGATAATGATAGACCTTATATCAGTTCTGAAGTAACACTTTCCACAGGCACAGAAGATACAGCTCTTACTTTCACCAAAGCTGATTTATTAGCCAATACTGTCGACGTGGATGCCAATGACGCAGGTAAGCTTTCCATTGAGAATCTGTTAGTCGATCACGGCTCTGTAGTCGATAACAAAGACGGCACCTACACTTTTACTCCAACCAAAGACTATAACGGCCAAGTTCATTTTAGCTATGACGTCACAGATGCGCATGGCGGAACGACTCATACAGGAGCAATCACAACCCTTGCAGCAGTTAATGATGCCGCCACATTTGCCGGTGACTCCAGCAGCATAAAAGAAGATACAAACATTCACCACAACGCGCATATCACGGGGTCAGCAACTATTCCAGATGCCCTTTCTTGCCATGGGCACCTGATTGTATCTGACGCTGATGGTCATGGCGAAGCTGCATTAGATCTTAAGGGGCAACCGAAAATATCTCTGGATGGAACCTATGGTCATTTCGACATCACTAGTACTGGGACATGGGTTTATAAAGCAGACAACAAGAGTACGCAGATTCAAGACTTAGACAATGGACAAACACTCACAGATAGCATTGAAGTCACATCAAAAGACGGTACCAAGCATTCAATAACCGTCACGATTAATGGGACCACCGATGATCCTGTTCTACACAGCCTCAGTGATTCTGGTGTTCAACATAGTGGTCCAGTTGAAGGGAATCTACTTACTGGCTCTGGGACGGATCAAGGATTGAGTGGTGCAGCAACAGACACCGATTCCAACGCACATCTGGTGTTGCAAGATATTCAAATAAAAGACCCGGTGTCAGGTTATGTCGCGGTAAGGCCGGGGCAACCACATACTATGGCCGGTATCGGTACACTCGCGATCGAAGCGAATGGTCATTATACCTTCACCCCGGAAGCTGGCTTTACAGGTAAAGTGCCAAGTATGGTTTATCGCGTCGGCGATGATGGCGGTAACCCAATAGGAGACTCTTCTCAAAACTCTCTCTCTATTGAAGTCACCCCTCCTCTACAACATGCGCCAACGGTGACAGGGCAAACCGTTTCTACAAATGAAGACATCACCAGAACCATTACGACCAGTGAATTTGGTTACAGTGATCAAGATGGCGATGCGTTACAGTTCGTGACTATTAGCAGCTTACCGAGTCATGGATTATTACTTTTAAACGGTAACGCCGTAACCGCCAACCAGCAAATCAGCAAGGCTGACTTAGACGCAGGCCATTTAACTTTCACGCCGAGCAATAATGAAAACGGCGCCAACTATGCGCAATTTACATTTACTGCGAATGATGGCCATAAAAATTCGGCAAGCGCAACGATGGTAGTGGATGTCAATGCAGTCAATGATGCACCTATCGTTGGATCGAGTTTTATTAGTTCTTTAGAAGATAAGCCTCATGCGTTCACCACCGCAGACTTTAAATATTCTGATATTGATGGAGATGCGTTAAACCACATCACGATTACCAATGTCGCCCATGGCGTGTTATCGCTGAATGGCGCCACAGTGAATGTTGGTGATGACGTCAGCGCCTCCGACGTTTCATCACTCATCTTCACCCCAACTCACAACTATTTTAGTTCTGGTGTCAGCGGGCTGGGTGCGGTGCAATTTACCGCAAACGATGGCCAAGCTGATTCAAAAGAAGGGTCAATATTCATTAACATTGCTAATGCCGCCGACCCAGCAACATTCGGAGGCGATTCCACAGGGGTAGCTCAAGAAGACATGACACTTCAAGCGTCAGGTACGTTGACATCTAGCGATCCAGATGGAACTACAGGCTTTATTGCCGTTCAAGGTGGTGCTGGGATAGTAGGAAGTAAAGGTTATGGGCATGCACACATTGATAGTAATGGTCACTGGACTTACGACCTTTACAACAAACACCCAATCGTTCAACAGCTTGGCGAAGGTCAGACAGACACTGAAACCATCACGGTTCAATCTGCAGATGGCACGCACCATGATATCGTGGTTACCATTACCGGAACCAATGACGCACCGATTCTCGGCGTTAACCAAACATCATCAACAGCAGGTACATTAACAGAGACAGATGTAGACGTTAATGACACTCATATGTTCTCTGTCGTCAGCTCAACAGGGCAATTCGGTTCATTGTCGGTAGATCCAAATACTGGTGACTACGTCTACACACCAAATACGTCTATCACAGGAATGAGTTATAACTCTGCCACCAACTCCTATCATGGTGTCGATGTATTCGAAGTAAAAGTCAGTGACGGCCATACGGAAGATTCGAAATTCATCACCTTTGATGCCTCGGGACATGTCACCATGTCACCAACGGGTAGCTTAGTCACCTCGACGACTGTTCCGCACCAACCTGTGGTAACTGCGACGCAACCAACCTTGCCTTCAGGCACTAACGTCGCGCCAACGAACACCGTTACTCTGGATCTCGCGTCAACAAGCGATTCAGGTTCATCGCAAACTGACAACCTGACCAACGACACTACCCCAACGATTAACGGACACACCGATATTCCATATTCTCAAGTGACGATATACGATGGTTCAAAACCTATTGGACATGCGGTATCTAATGCTTCAGGTCAATATAGCGTAGTGGTCGATAGCTTAACCGATGGCGATCATAATCTATCCGCCAAAGCATTGGCTCCTTCGTCAGTGCTACCGGCTACCTCTTCGCTTCTTTCCGTCCATATAGATACACAAGTACACGTCGGTATTCAAACAGACCCAATTACCGCCGACAATGTGATAAATGCTCAAGAATCCAACAGCTCCATTGACATCACCGGATCCGTTTCTGGCGATTATAATGCAGGCGACATTGTGACTTTAGATGTAAATGGGACACAGCATACTGGCGTGGTCGATGCAAAAGGACACTATTCAATTGCCGTACCTGGCAGTGAACTCATTGCCGATGCTGACCAAAAAATAGAGGCATCAGTAGCGGTAACAGATACCGCAGGTAATAGCGCTCATGCCACTGCAGATGTTACTTACCAAGTCGATACACAGGTTAGCGTTCCTACGATTACCTTTGAAAACGCAGGGGCAGACAACTTATACAGCAAAGCTGAAATCGCCCGAGGACAAGCAAACACGATCACTGCAACCGTTACGCCTCCTGGTGATGCCAAAATCGGTGAGCATCTTGTCGTTAACGGTCAGGATCATGTATTAGATGCTCATACTCTACAGCACGGAATACAAATTGAAGTTCATCCGGGTTCTAATGTACAAGCAACAATGACTGACGAACACGGTAATACCGCAGGTAGCCAAGGTTTTGCTGCAAGCGCTATTCCTGAACCAATTATTGTCAGACCGCCATCGGGAAGCCACCAAGTGTCTGGCACACTTGGGGTGCCACCACTATTACCATCGTTAACTCCGGTACCAACAGCACAAAGCGGTTGGCGAATCCATTTACCTAATGGACAATATGTCACCAGCCACCATGGGCAATATGGAACATTAACCATTGACCCTCAAACCGGCCACTTACATTACCAAGAGCAAGCTCAGGTTCATACGGGCCCACATGGCAGCGCTTCAGGTATCGGTCAACACGAAGATAAATTTGAAGTAGCATTACAAGGGTCAAATCAAGATGAAGTGGTCGCCCATGTGAACATCCAGATACTCAGTCATGGGCCAGGAAATAGTGGAAAGCTGACAGTTGGAACTGAAGTGGTTGATATGACGATCACACCTTTAGTCCATACATCGCACCCTGCTCCACCGCCACCGCCTCCTGTTCAACATGACGAGCCAGACATGGCTTCGCAAGCCGACTTTACGGTCACACTAAGCGATGATAGCAATCTAGATTTAACCCAGCAGACCCATCAAGAACCCGATCAGAAAAGCAGTCACCATGGTGCAGCCGCTTATCTGGATGCATTGGGCATTAAACCCGATGCGACATCGACAACGGTTCACGATCAACCTGCGGATATGGATATCGTACTTGCACAAGTCGACCAACCAGATGCAGCAACACATGACCAAGCGCACTTGGATATGTCAGACGCGCTGGAACACCATGATGCAAACATCAACCATAACCAAGATGATGAGCACCACCACCACAACGATATCGATGGGTTACCGGACATTGATCCAAATAGTTAACGCATAAAATGCCAATCACTAAAACCAAAAAAGGAACACTATTTAGTGTTCCTTTTTATTTCTATTCTCTTTTAAATTTCAGTTATAACTTTTAACTATAAAACAAACTAACGCTCCCCAAACGCGACACTCACGTTGGTATAAATCGGTTTCCATAAATACTGGAATACTGACTTCTCACCGGTTGTAATATCTACCTCGCCCGTCATACCTGGCAAGATAGAAAAGCTCTCAGGATTATCACGGAAATAGGGAACATCCACCGAGACGACGACTTCATAATAGATCTCGCCACGCTCGCTTTGACTTGTGGTCGGTGAAATACTCTCAACCGCCCCTTTTAGCGCCCCAAAGCGGCTGTAATCAAACGCATCAATCTTGATACGAGTCGGCTGCCCTACACTCACAAAACCAATATCTCTTGGCGACAAACGAGCTTTAAAGTCGGCTTTCCCACCAACAGGAACAATTTCAACCACAGTGCCACCCGGCTGAATAACACCTCCGTTCTTTGTACTTGGCAGGCTTTGCACCAAACCTTGTAGCGGCGACACTAACATGGTGTTGGTCAGTTTCGCTTGGCTTGAACGTACTCTGGCGTTCAGGGCTGACAAGTCAGAGACGGCTTTAGAACGATCATCGCTCACTTTAGCTTTCGCCTCGGCCAGAAGCTGTATGATTTTTTGGTCATTACTGTCAGCTTGTCTAATCAATACCGACTTCTTGCCACGAGCTTCTTCAATTTTCTGCTCAATACTGGCCAGTTTTTGACGCATTTCAAGCACACGTAAGCGTGAAATGTTGCCCGATTTATAACCCTTTTCTAGTATATTCAACTCTTGCTTAGTCGCATTCAACTCTTTCTCATAACTCGGCAAGGCCTTTTCTACACTACGAAGCTGCTCTGCAATTTGTTCGCTCTCTTTCTCAAGCACCACACGCTTTTGGAAGTAGAGGGCTTTTTGCGCGTTCAGCTGCGCTTTTTGTTGGCTGACGATCTCTGGGTAATCGACCTCAAACTCAGCAAGGTTAGGCTCACGCTGCTCAAGCAGCGCATTCATACGTTCCACACTGGCTAGAAGCGTCACTTGTTGGGACTTTAGCTCTTCAAGGGCGGTACGCTGGAAAGTGGCATCAAACTCAACAAGCGGCTGGCCTTTCTCAACCAACTGCCCTTCTTTAACGAGAATTTGCTTTAACTTCCCGCCAATCGCGCTTTGTAATACTTGCTTCTCGCCTTCCGGAATCACAGCACCTTTGGCTTTGGCGATTTCATCAACTTGAGTGACTACAGACCAAGTGGCAAAAGCAATAACACATAAGGCAACCGACCATGTGGCCAGCGCCAATGTACGAGCCGTATTTTGTGATTCAACAAGTTCACCGTAGCGCTTGCCCTTCTCGATAGATTGTTTAGTCATTAGCGACTCCTTGCTTAGACTTTGATTGTTCTTGTTGGGCTGCATTTTTTTGAGCAGACGCCTCTTGAGTTGACGGCTGTAGCTCTTGAGATAACGGTTGCTCAGATAACTGCGGTTCTTGAGAAGCTTGAGGCTCTGAAGGCTGTTCCTGCTTCGAAGACTGCTCCGGCTCTAATGGACCGGCATAAACCACTGCACCTTCATTTAATACCACCACTTTATCGGCAAGCTTGATTAAATCCGGATCGTGGGACGTGTAAATCACCGTTGCTTTTCCTTTTTTCGACTGCACAAACTCACCAAATATACGTTTAGCATTTGGGTGAGCATCAGGCACAGGATTATCCATTAAGAACATTGGGTAGTCATAAACCAGCGCTTTTGCATCAATGAGGATCTGCGCGACGCTGCCAGACAACATGTCAAAAAGGCTGTCCGGCTGAATACTGCTGATGGAAGTATCGAGCCCACCTGATAATGTCTCGAACCAACGCTTTCCGCCCACCATTTCAATTGCAGATATCATTTTCTTATCTTCGACTTTGTGACCGTCGTTTAGCCACTCTCGAATACTCAGCGTAAGCAAATCAGGATATGCGGCTCGAATAAAACACCAGTGGCGATAAAGCTGCGGATCGTATTGAACGAGGTTAACGCCTTCAAGCTCAACCATGCCATTTTGGATAGGCTGCAAGCCAGACAGCACTTCAATTAATGTTGATTTACCGCTCCCAGAAGGGCCGGTAATCGCGACAATTTCACCGGCTTCAATATCAAAACTCACACCATTCAAGGCCGGGCGACTCTGTTTGGGATAGCGCAGTGTCACTTGCTCTAATTTCAAGTTAGGCGCTACCACAGGTAACGGGTGATGCTGGTAACTGAATTCACGCTCAGACGGCTGAGACAAAATACGGTTCACTTGCAGCTTGGATTGATTAAAGCTATTAAAACGCATCGCACTGTTTGCCAACACCTGAGCTGGACCCGTCACCTTAGATATCAACATCATTGAAGCAATCAAACCACCGGGCGTCATCACTTGTTCAAAAATAAGTCCTATTCCTAACCCCATCACGGCGAGTGTCGACCCCACACCAATGAAATAGTAAATCGAGGTGTACCGGCTCTGGAGAACCGATTGATTAAAGGTCACTGTTGAAGCAAGAAGATTGGCTTTTTTGAAACGTTGAATCCAGTGCTCTGAGAATCCAGCACTGCGAATAAAGGCAAGCTTGGATGACAGCTCATTAGTCATGTTTTGACGATTCGTACCTGCCACTGTCGATTGCATCGAGCGCTTGCTGCTAGAGCGTATCGAACGTTTTGCTAGCAAGTAATAAAGGATTAAAGAGACGACTGGAACCAGTACCAACCATCCGCCTAAAACACCTATCGCAAGTACAAAAATAAGAATGAATGGTAGGTCAAATAACGCATTTCCTAATGGCCCCGATAGCACACCTGAAATACGCTCTGACAACATCACTTGGTTTTGCTGACTAGAAGAAGCTGTTTGCTGATTTTGAGCATAGCTATTACGAAGCAGACGCTGCACGAGGGATTGAGAAATCTCACGACTTACTCGGTTCGACACTGAAGCAAACACGCGGCTACGTAATGTTCTCAACCAACCCATCATCACAAACAACAACGCCGCGCCAATGGCGATACCTTGCAACTCATGCCCTGCATCACCGCCAATCACATGGTCATAAATCGACATCGTGATGAAAGGAACGGCAAGCGCAAATAAGTTAGTGATAAAGCTGACCAACAACAATTTAGGAATGATGGGACGAAACGCATGTAACCTTTCGCCAACCCAATCAGGAGAGGCCTTCTCTAATGGTGGCCCTTCGATAACGATGCAAAACTGAGGGACATCGGTGATGTCGTCATTGGCATTAAAGGCAACAAATTGTTTGGATTCTAAATGACCAGAGACAAGCTCATTTTCACCAAGCACCAGCAAGACCAATTTATGTTCACCAACGTCATCTAGGTTGGCAACCAAGCGATAAGGCAGTGCAAGCCTGTCGAACAAGGCAAACATATCGTCGATTGATTCAATGCCATTTTCATCGACCCATTGATGTGCGAACAACTGGATATTAGCATTAACTTCCAACTGCTTAAGAACGGAAAGGCTCTCGGTTTCTAAATGGTTCATCACCTCTTGTCGACCGCTGGTATCTGCACGGTTGTTCGTACCTGAAGGGTTACCAATATCTAAACGATTCATACGACGGCCTCCTGATTGCTCTCGCTGTCGACCGTAATAGCTCGACTTTCCACTGTAATGATTCGATTAGCCAATTCGCGAAGCTTCGAATGGTAGCTCACCATCAGTATCGTGCGTCCTGCCGTTACTTCTTCTTCCAACACCTTAGCTAGATTCCCAAGGGCGTCTAAATCAAGTGAAGAATCCGGCCTTTCCAACATGATTATGGGTTTATCACTTGCCAATTGAGCCGCGATATTGAGCATTTTCACGTTACCCATACTCAACAAAGAAGCACTCGTATGGCCAATTTGTGTCTCTAGTCCATCGGGTAATCGAGTAATCTCTTTGGTTAAACCCAAACGCTTTGCATAGTCACTGGCGCTTTGCGTTTTCTCAGGGTCAAACCCGCACAAGTTGTCGAGAATAGTACCCGACACCAACTGCCCTTTAACGCCACAGTAGGCCACAATATTGGTTACGGATGCGATTGAAACTGCAGCTCCGTTAATGAAGCACTCCCCCGCTTTTAGATCATCAATACCTGCAATCGACGACAATAAATGACTGTTAGTGTGGCGATCCTCACTCTCTAACAATACCAACTCACCTTTATTCAGTGTGACATCTGCATGAGAGAGTTCACCGTATCTTTCAACGGTCGCTTGCTTGATTTCCAACGTCTCAAAGTCAGATAAAGGGATCTCAGGTTGCTCAGAATCTGAAAACTCAGATAGTGACAAGTCACTCAATTTTTCAATTGCCTGATTAGCACTGTGTATTGAATTAAGCTTGATTCGAACCCCAACCAGTGCACTCAAAGGCGCAACCGCTCTGCCAGATAAGATAGAACATGCCGCCAAGCCACCAGTAGTTAACTGACCATCCAACACCCATAAGCTCCCCGTAATCACGAGTAACACTGACGTGGCTAATGCGGCAAGCTGAATACATTCTTGGGCGAAGGCGTTCTGTTCTTCTTCTCTCGCTTTAGACTGAGAGCGAACATTATTGAGGGATTTAAACTGGTTGAAGATTCGAGACTCAACGGCCTGACGTTTTATTCCTTGAATGGTTTGGCTCAGCAAAATCAAGAACGCTTTTCGCTCCTGCTCATCTTGGGAAGCCTCTTCACTTAAGCTTTTTACGCGAATAGAAGATAACCAAACGATTCCAAGAGTAATCAGCCAAACTGCCAAAGGTATCGCCACCAGCTCACCGCCGATGTAAGCCACCAAGCCCAAGAAGATCAAGGCAAAAGGCAAATCAATAAAGCCTGCAATCACACCACCGGAATACCAATCTTTGACTTTGGATACAGAACCAAGCCCCTCTTCCACGCCGCCAACACCAATGTGGCGGAGATGGCCTGATGAAGCCGTTGTTACTCTTTCAACCAAAGTTTGATAGGTCGCTTTCTCGGTATTGCTGGCCGCGGCTGACAAAAGCCAAGTACGCACAAACCGGATTAATGCTTCCATGGCAACAGCCAACGCTGCACCCGCCAACAACAAAGTGGCAGTACCGTAACTTTGGTTAGGTAAAATACGATCGTAAATTTGTAAAACCGTTAACGGAACGGCGAGAGAGAGAAGATTTATGAGTAAAGAAGGCAGTAGGACTTTCCCCACCACCCCTTTGTTTTTCATTGAACTTGCGGGCATACACAATCCTTATCCATGCTTATGAAATAAGATTGGTACACCATGTTGAGTATTGCAAGGTAACGGACTGATTTAACGTGTTTTTCAATATAAATATGACACAGATCTTTCTATACAAATCTGTGGCTATACCCGTACCTTAAAAACGCACCTTACAAATGCTCGTTACAAGCGCTCCTTACAAACAATTGTCGTAATCCGTTATCGCCTGCTTTAACTTTGAAAAGTCTGAGTTACATAAATACGGTTTCAGCGCTTCAAATTTATCTGAGGGCCACTCGTATATTTTGAATGACATGAGTTCGTCAATAACGGACTCACCAAAGCGGTATTTGACGACTTTAGCTGGAGAACCACCGACAATGCTGTATGGAGCGACGTCTTTAGTCACCACACTATTCGCTGCAACTACAGCGCCTTCGCCAATCGTCACACCGGGCATCACCATCGCTCTCATGCCTAACCACACCCCATCTTCAATGTGAGTGCCACCTTTGCCAATGTAGGCATCGTCGATGACATCCATAAATGGATACAGCGAAAACCAATCAACTCTGTGGGTATGGTTGCCACCCATCAAAATCACGACCTCTGCGCCAATACAGACATAATCACCGATATAGAGTTCGTCGATTTCCCATCGAGGCTCCCACTGGCGGCTGACTTCGTCGCCGTGTAAATAACGCACTACCGATTGTTCAAAACCGTTATCCCAGCAATCACTGTAATAACTGTGTTGACCTTTTACATGAATATTGGGGTTGGTTACGACTTCATGCAACAACTCGAATTTGGACCAATGCTTCTTTTGCATTTTTACCTCTGAATGATCTATTTAGTTTTATTCGTTTCAATATCAAAGTGTTCGACGATGCAAATCCAAGGTGCACAAACTAACGGCCCACAAACACAGGGTTCACAGGGACGAATAGTGAGTATCACGCTTAAATCATAGCAATGTCGCTAAAACTAAAGAGGCGTCAGTGGATTCGAGGTTGCTTAAGAAGAGGAAGTAGTTTCAAAGTTTGCCCAGTTTTTATCGATAACTTGGTTGGATAATTTACAGGCGTAGTGTAACTGTTTAGTCGCGCCAATTTGACAGGAAGATGTGAGTAATAAGGTTTCAAATTTCGTTTCGTGGAATACGGAATGAACAAGAGCCTGCGCGATTACACAGGCTCAAACTTAGACTCAGCTATAAACTTCGGAGCTCGCTTGGAGCTGGGCTCAGCGACTACATGCGTGCAAGCTGTACTTTTCTGTCTTTATTCACCACGCAGAAGTTACCGCGCTTAGTACGACACTTAGAGCATCGTTCGCATTCAACAGGGCTTCTATCCCCTTCCTTCCAACGCTTAACCAAATGTGGTTCAGAAAGCAGCGGTCTTGAAAGCGCGAAGTATTCAATGCCCGTGTTATTTGCGATGGCTTCAATGGCATCGAAATCCGTTAGGCCGCCAACCGTGATCACCGGAATATTAACGTCTTGGCTGATAGCATGACCATATTCGTGAAAATAACCTTCAGCTTGAATGATGAATCCATCGTGAGATTCGCCAATCATGGTGTCGGCTTTGCCATGGATGTTGCCTGACACCACGATGCCATCAACACCCACTTCTTCTAACTTTTTGCACACGAGACGTGTTTCATCGAAGGTAACACCACCTTCAAAAAACTCCGAAGCTGTAAGCTTAACCAAGATAGGGAAATCATCTCCCACCAACTTACGCGTCGCGATATAGATCTCTAACAAGAATCTCATGCGGTTTTCTAAACTACCGCCGTACTCATCTTCACGTTGGTTGTAGTAAGGGCTTAAGAACTGATTAATCAGGTAAGTGTGAGCGGCATGAATTTCAACGCCATCAAAACCTGATTTTTGTGCTCTCAAAGATGCTTGAGCAAACGCATCAACAATGTAGTCGATCTCATCATTGGTCATCGCTTTGCCTAGTGTTTGAGTTCCTTTTTCTGGAACCTCACTTGGTGCGTAGATCACTCGTTCGCCAAGATCATGCGTGGTTTTCGTGCCACCATAAGCCAATTGCATCACGATTTTAGAGTCGTTGTCGTGCACCAATTGAGTCAGCTTTTGATACTCTTCAATGAATGAGTCGTTATACATCCCCATCATGCCCGCATTTGGCTTTTCTTCTTCAACGATGTTCGCGTAACCCGTTACGATCAGGCCGACTTCACCTTGAGCCAACTCTTCATAGATAGCGTACAGTTTATCTGTCATATGCCCATCTTCGGTAGCCATATTTTCCCACGTTGCACTTCTCATGAAGCGGTTCTTTAGTGTCATCTTGCCAATGTGGGTTTCTGTAAACAAAGTGCTCAAGTCTTATCCTCATTAAATCTTTATTATGTTTGCCCATTTTAAAAGACAAAAGAGAACCACTTCTTTTTCACAAAGTGACTCTCTTTTGTCCATTACTGAATGGGCGTTGATTTATGCGGATAGTACAGAGAATAAGGCGAGGAAAACTTAATCTAGATTAAGAGAGCAGTACTCTCACATGAGAAAGAGATAAAAAAGATTGGGAAATAGAATAAAAGAAAGTCGCTCAGTTTTAATAAGCGACTTTGTTCAATTTAATCTGAACTAAGTCAATGGTTCTTACGAGAGGTGTCCACCTGCGAATTGCTGCCTGCTAACAGCTATTTAAACTCATAGGTGTAAGATGCACCAACACTGTTGTTTTCACCGAAGTCATCCTCAGCAAAGATAGTGAAGAAGTTGAATGATTGAGCATCACTCAATTTATAGCTCGCACCAACGCCAGCCCAATAGCCTGAGTAATCGTCAGAACCCATTGAACCACCACCAAATCCCATGATAGACCATTCATCGGTTATCGTTTTTAAGCCAAACGCACCAATATAGCCACCGTGTGTTGAGCTCGGCATCAATACATAGTCAGAGCCAACGTTATCATCATCGAATACGGCTACTTCACCATCGTTATAGCTGTAGCCAGCCATTGGGAAGATTTGCCAACCGAACGGCTCAATATCGAAATAGCTCAGTGGTATAAATGTGCCAATACTGTAGTTGTTCTTATAAGCATCGTTATCATATTCAGAACGGCTAAAGTTGAAATTCACGATACCCATCGGCAACAGCCATGAACCGCCTAATCGCCACTCTTCGCCGTCCGCATTGACACGAGCATTGATCATTCGCGCTTCATCTAAACCGATAGAGCCTGAGAACTGCAAATCTTCGTTATAAGCAACGCCCGCTTTGGTCACGATTTTAGTCGGATCATCAGGGTGCTTCTCTTCAGCCAAAGCACCCATCGATCCGAGCGTTGCCGTAGCAATAAGTAATAGATTACGTAATGTCATTAGAAGGTCGCACTAACGCCAACAAAGTGGATACGACCGTCGAATGAGCCATCTACCATAAATCTGTCCATATCAACCGACCCTAAATCAGCGTATTCGTAGAACACGTCGATTAAAATATCATCCCAGTAAGTAGACGCGCCTACCGAGTAGCGATATTGCTCGCCTACTGGAAGGTCAACATACTGCATTGTTGGGTCGTCTTGCGGAGAGGTTTCGTAAGAGATGCCGGCTTTTAGACGCCAGTCTGAGTTAAGTTGATAATCAGCACCAACCGCAAATTTCCAAACATCATCCCAGTCACGATCGATCTGGAGCCCCCCTATTTGGGTTCCAAAATCGAGAACAGTAGTATCCCACTCACTCCAACGGTGCAGCTGAATACTCGTCAACAGGTCAAGCTGTTGGTTCAACGCATAACTCGCACTTAAGTCAATAATTTCTGGAACTACAATATCTGTAGATAAAGAGTTCAGTAGTCCGATATTTGTTGGACCTTTTACGTCATTATTGAACTCATGTTCTAGCTTCGAACGGTAACTCGCACCCAACTTAAGCTTATCTGTCGGGGTATACATCACGCCAAGGTTATAGCCGTATGCCCAATCTGTGTCTTGTTTGACGGTCAACGCAGATGTTGACTGTTGTAATGCAGCCCAACTCAATTGAATACCCGCGCCAACAGACCATTGGTCATTCAGTTGATAGCTCAGTGACGGGTTCACCTGCATCGCAGTAAGAGTGATATCTTCAAGTAAAGGGCTGCCTGCCCACTCACTGCCATAATCAAGGCTTGAGCCACCGACAGCGCCAAGTGCGATACCAAGGTGCAGTTGGTCTGTTACTTGATGAGCATGAAAGGCACCAAATGAGGGAAGAACTGAGTGCCCTTTTCCATCATCGCTAGAGTCTTGGTTGTCTTGATATTTCATCTCAAGATCGAACGCCATGGTATTGATGGTCGTTTTGCTTTCGCCCATGTGAGACATGGTTGCTGGGTTAGTCCACATCGCAGCAGCTGAACGAGAGTAAACACCGTCACCTGCACCAGTTGTACCGGCATTAGCAATAACAGCTTCTTGTAAAAATAGACCACTTGCGAAAGCATTTAAACTTGTAAAAATTGCGGTGGCAGCTAGCGAGTAAGTAAAAGTTTTGTTCATCAGATTGCTCATTTAGCCTTAGACATTAAATTGATCTAAGGTTACCGCAAAGCCCTATAAACAATGGGAATACCCATTATTACTTTACAAGCGTTATTTGAACTTTCTAGCGACGTATGGACGCGGCTTGTCTCGATGAATTTCACGTTGAGCAGCAATTGCTCTGTTCTTACCTAACCCTACCTTTATTTGATACCAAGTCTCGTAAAATAAGGCGAACCCAGGACTGGACCACCAAGTCTTGTTGTAGAGTTTCTTATTAGCAGCGACAACATCTGGCGACCGATTCGCGCACTCAAGTGCCAACGCATAGGCTTCAGCGTAAGGGTCTTCAGCAATCTTGGTCACCAATCCATATTCTTTCGCGGTTTCACAGTCGATCACTTTGGCCGTCATTGCCATTTCTAAGGTGTGATCTTTACGCATCAGCTCTCTAAATGCGATAGCGCCTCCCATGTCAGGAATCAACCCCCACTTCGCTTCCAATATCGAGAAATTTGCATCAGGGCTAGCGATTCTAAAATCACCACCACTCGCTAATTGAAGCCCACCTCCCCAACAACGCCCGTGAATCGCAAAAATGACAGGGCATGGAATATCTCGCCAACCCAATGAAAAGCGTTGTGCAGCGTTAGGCAATGTCGGTAGCCATTTAAACAACAGCTTCATCGCCCCGGATTTACTGGTCAAAAGAGACTTAACATCAAGCCCTGAACAAAAATCAGAACCCTCGCCTTTTACTATTACAGCTCGAATCTCGGTGTTCTTTTTCAGCTGAGTCACCATGTTATTCACGCCTTGAAACATTGCCATATCAATAGCATTGAGCTTATCGGGTCGATTCAAAACAACCGTCGCAATTTGGTTTTCATCAATGGAACAAGTAATACGATCGAGGTTTGGCATGGTGGCTACCTTATCAGTGGTCAGACCTTTAGATTATACATTTTATTAACATATGCCAAACTTGCACATTGAGAAGCGAGACCTGTGTTGCTTAACGATTCTCCCTTACATAAACAACATCAACAAAAAAGCAGTGATGGATCGCTCCATTCACTGCTTTTCATTCGTAGCTTTGATAATCAAGGACTCTCAGTTTTGGGAGAACCTATGTTCTTCGAGATTTCAATAACAAGAAGATGAAGTAACTGCCACCAATAATGGAAACTAACGTCCCTGCAGCGAGTTGAGCTGGGAATACCACCACTTGCCCTAACCAGTCTGCGAATAGCATGAGTGCAGCACCAATCAAAAACGACAAGATGATCTGTTCTTTAACCAAACGTGCACCCACCATTGCGGCGATGTGCGGAGCCAACAAGCCGACAAACGCAACAGGCCCCATGGTGGTTGTCACGACCGAACATAAGATCGCAACAATACATAACAATGCCACGTAGGCGACATTGATATTCAACCCTCTGGCACTCGCGAACTGACGGCCCGTCGCAATTAAGGTCACCCAACGACTCAACAGCAAAGCAGCCCCGATAGAAGCCGTTATCACCATGGTCATAATCATTGCTGACTCTGGTTCAACACGATAGGTTGATCCTGCTAACCAAGCTAATAAGGTGTATTTCCCCTCACCCACTCGCGTTAAAGAGAATTGCACCAAAGCTTCCAAAACTGCGGTCAACGAAATACCAGTGAGGATCAAAATCGATGGCGCAAACTGATGCTTCTTGCCAAGGAATAGCAATAAACACAGTGCAATCGCGCTGCCTAAGAAAGCAACCCAAGGACTCAATGAGTGAATCGAATAGCCCATGAATAAGCTACTGAAAATCAACGCCAGAACTGCACCCGCCGACACACCAAGAATGTCTGGGCTTGCGAGCGGGTTGTAGACCAATCTTTGTAAAATCACGCCAGCCACCGCTAAGCCGCCACCAGCGAATATCGCGGTTAACATTCTCGGCCAACGAATAGACCATTCAAATGCGTCTGGGATAACAAAATAGCCCATATCAGAAGATGGCTGTGACAGTGTGCTTAACGCTAACAAACCGAAGATCATTGTGCCCAACAAGAAGTAAGCCAAAGGTGAAATAAACTTTGGCCCTTTAGGCATCGAGAAAAACAGCTGATCTTGAGCTGATAACTGCTTTCTCGCAATAATAATCAACGCAGGAGCACCGATCACCGCGGTTGCAGTCCCTGTTGGAATCATATCCAAAGACCATTGTGCCAAGAAGATGGCCAAGCTGTCAGTGACACAAAGTAATAGCGCACCTAATACACAACTCGCGATGAGTTCAGATTTGGCCTTTAGAAAACCGAGATGCCTAGCGATGTTCGGGGCAATCAAACCGATAAAACTGATCACGCCCACCGAGGTAATCGACACTGAAACTAACCAAACACCAATAGCCATCAATACAAAAAAGGTAGTACCGATGTTAAGACCGCGCGCTGCGGCTCCTTCAGTACCGATCGAAAGCAAAGTCAGAACTCTTGGTGCCAAGAAGAAGATGGCAAAGATCGGCAATAACTTAGGCATTAACCACAGTACTTGTTCCCAGCCATTCTGTCCTAGGTCACCCGCTCCCCACACAAACAGATTCTGTGCGTACTGGTCATTAAGTAGAATAATCGCCGTTGCAAATGCTCCTAGCAACAAGTTGACCGCCATACCCGCCAATACAATGGGTAAGCCGCTCATGTTTTTGATTCCGACAATCGAAACAATCAGCCCCATCGCAAGCAGCGCGCCAACTAGAGCAAACCAAACTGAATACTGAGCGACCAACATCGGCGCGACCACATTCAGAATAACCAGACCAAGCCATGCACCTGACGACGTACCTAAGGTTAGCGGTGACATCATGCGATTTTGTGTCAGTTGTTGAAACAAGCTGCCGATGGTGCCAAGTGTTCCGCCGACCAAGATCGCCATCACCAAGCGAGGTAAGTTGACATAGGCTAACGCCATCAACTCGAATGAATCATCAACCATTGAGTTGAATGTCGCGATGTCACTGATCTGTGAGACTTGCTGGAGCAACTCACTAATAGGGCCAAATTCCGACTGCCCTAACCATAAATGAACAAGAGCAGCACAAAGCAGCACAGCCCCCATCATAAAACCACTGGATTTCATTACTGCTCCGCTAACTTCAGCAGCGATTGCGCCATGGCTTCTGCGTTATACAAGATCGACATAGCACCGCCGTAGCTCCAACTTGCCGCTACTGGGCTAAATTGACCATTGCGAACAAAGTGCATGCTCTTCCAAACGGGAGAACGGTCTAGCTTGTCTTGATATGGGAAAGGTTCAAAGTAAAGCGCAATGCCACCCTTGACGTTCTTAAGTTCAGTCATTCGTTTTTGACTGATGCCCCACTGACTCGCAGGAAGATCCATCGCATTTTCAAAACCTAACTGCTCAAGAGCATATTGCGGAATCGAGTTATCGCCGTAAATGAACACCGATGTGGTGCTCGCAAAACGGAAAGAGGTGACTTTCGGCTTGTCGCCCGAATACGCTTTATCTAGTTCAGCTTTTAGAACCGCGATACGCTCATCCATTGCGGCCAGCTTTTGGTTCGCTTGTTCTTCTTTACCAAGCAACTGTCCGATCTTCTTGAAATTCTCGATAGCAGCCGCTGCATTGCTGTGTTGTTCGCTGTATGTTTGGTAGTAAAGCACGGGCGCAATTTCAGATAGTCGCTCCTGAAGATCTTTCTGAGGCGAAGCGATGAGAATCACATCAGGATTTAGCTTCTTCAAAGCAGAAAAATTGGGCTCAGTTCGAGTGCCAATGTCCGCCACGCCTTCTGGAATGGCAGGTTGAACAACCCAATCGGTATAACCTGCAATATCAGGGACCGCGACTGGCGTAACACCGAGTTCAATCACTTGTTCGGCTATGTCCCAGTTCAGCGCCGCCACTCTAACAGGCTGAGCTTCAAGGGTTTTAACGCCCTCGCTATCTTCAACTTGGTAATCAGCCATCGCATTAAACGATAAAGCGCTCGCTAATACGGATACTGCTAGCTTTGTATGCAAGCTCTTTATTTTAGAAACATGGGAAGCTATTCGTTGTAAATTCATATTGTTGCCTACTCAATCTAAATTCTATATTTATTCAAACGACAAAAGCAGCCCAGTAATGGCTGCTTTAAATTGATAACCCTAACTTAGTTAGAATTCGTAATTAACATTAAATTCTACAGTTTGCTCTTGACCGTACCAGCAATAGCTCTCATTCCAACAAGTGTAATACTCTTCATTGAATATGTTATTTGCAACGACATTAGCTGTTGTGTTCTTAAGCGAGCTGTTAACCTCTCCTAAGTCATAACCTAGAGACAAATCAACTAAAGTATATGATGGTACTTGGCCTTTATTTTTGTCTGACGTATCGTTTAGAACAGTTTCTCCCACATAACGCACGCCACCGCCGACTCTAAGGCCACTCATTGCACCACTACGTACAAAATAGTTAGCCCAAACATTTGCAGTATGATCTGGTACAAATACTGGTGTTTGCCCGATATTTGATGCGTTTCTATCTTCAGTAATTTCCATATCGGTGTATGTGTAGTTCGCTAACACATCCAAGTTATCAGTGACTTGTGCTCGTCCTTCTAACTCAATACCTTGTGATCGAATCTCACCAACTGAAGTCCATGGTGAAGCTCCATCAGGACGAACGCCCACATTTTTTTTGTTCACTTGGAACAGAGCCATCGAGCCTGAAATCATATTCTCATATGAGTCATACTTAAGACCCAACTCAACTTGTTCACCTGTTTCAGGATCTAGGTTGTTACCGTTAGTATCTAACTTTACACTCGGTTCAAAACTGGTAGCAAAGTTAGCAAATGGAGATAAACCATTATCAAATTTGTACAAAGCACCTAAGCGGTATGAGAAATTAGTATCATCAGTATCCGTTTTACTTGGTGCACCACCAAATACTGATACTTTTGTCGTTGTTTCGACTTTGTCAAAACGACCACCAGCAATAAACACCCAATTATCAATCAACATCTGGTCTTGGAAATAGAAACCAAGCTGACTCACTTCAATGTCGTTATTTTGATAATACGTTTTAGTAAAATCATTCGGGTTCAGCTTATCGTTATTTGGATTGTAAAGGTTGATGCTATCAACACCTGCGAAAGCGTCGTAGGCTACATCACCCTCTGTGTTTCGATAATCCACACCAAAAAGTAAATAGTGATCCAATGAGCCAGTCGACACTAGGCCCGATAGTTGGTTATCAACACTAATACCCGTAGAACTTTCATCGGTGCTATATGCTGAACGAGCTAATGAGCCAGTTGAAGCATCAAAATTGCCACTGCTAGTACTTTCTTGATAAAAGTCAGTTTTCATATAACGGAAATTCTGAAGAAATGCCCAATTTGAGTTGAAATCATGGTTAAACTTATAGCCAGTAATCAAGAAATCACGTTTGATGGTGTTGTAATTAACATCCCCGGCAAATGTCGAAGGTGAGACTTTTCCTGATTCAATCGCCGCTAATGGGAGTGTCACGTTCTGACCTAGTGCAGGGTCATTCTGATAATAAAGATTGAAGTTAATAAAGGTTTTATCAGACACATACCAATCGATTGATGGCGCAATCACATAGCGCTCTTCCTCAACGCCGTCTACTTGCGTATCTTTCTTACGACCCAGAGCAACCAAGCGATAAGCAACGTTGTCACTCAAAGCACCCGTTGTATCAATTGAAGCTTCAACTAAGTTATCTAAACCCGTTGCTAAGCCAATTTTCGTAGACTCTTCAAACTTAGGCGCTTTTGCAATGATATTAACCATGCCTCCTGGTGGCATTGACCCGTAAAGAACCGATGTTGGACCTTTAAATATTTCCAAACGCTCCATTGCAATAGGATCAATCTGAGGTTGTACGTTCCATCCAGGAAGGATTGGCAACATCATTCCGTCATAATAGTTATTCGTAGAGTCAAAACCGCGAATTTTAACCCAATCACTAAGAACCACTGCACCACCTTTATTCTCGGTTGATACACCTGGTGCATAACGAAGAGCTTGCATTACAGACTTAACACCACGTTGTTCCATCTGTTCGCTTTCGATAACGTTAAGTGTTTGCGGCGTTTCTTCTGGCGCTAAAACGGTTTTCGTTGCTGTATTACGGTAGGCTTTACCCATAACAGTAATAGTTTCTACATTCGAATCTGCCGAAGTAGCGGTATCTTCCGCGAATGCTTGCGCTGAAAACGCAGTCAGCAATGCGACTGCCAATGATGAATACTTAAAACGAGTGTGAGTGGTCATGATTCCCTCGGTACCAATGCTTAATTGTAAATAGTAATAAATCTCATTTGCATTGTATGTATCTAGAGATGGGATAATTAACAATTTGGTGCAAATTCAAAAAGAACTTGGCCTATTTTGAGTAAAACCAGGTCAATTGCTGATTAAACACACAATTGATCTAGTAATATTTGACCTTGTAGCCTTTGACCTTGTAACACAAAGGCTTTTGAGAAGGGGGGAGAAAGTCGGAGGGCTGAAATATGACTACGATTTAATAATAGGAACCCAGTACTCCATTTCCGCATCAGAAGCATGAGCTTGATAGCCAAATGGGTACATCTCAAGTTCATAACCATCAACGCCACGATAACCTGAATTTGGAAGCCAATTAAGCACAAACCAACTTAGAGTATGGGGTAGATGCTCTATAGGACCACGGTGCTTCACTACAGCATAGGTTTGCTTCGGAATCGTCAGCACCTCTAACTTATCAGAGATAATACTAGGCAGTTGCGGGATAGAGATCTCGTCATGAAGCTCAACGCCCGCACAATAGTAAATATTGGTTCCGTCAAAACAAGACTGAGTCAGGTCAACAACGCCAATAAACTGGAGCATGTTGGCGTCAGGGATTTCAACCTCACCTTCTAAACGTGACCATAGCTGAGGGACTTTCTGCGCGAAGTCTTGCGTGAGTGAAAACAAGCCACTGATTTCTGATGTCATTCCTTTCACTAAGAAAGACTCTCTTTCATCAATGCGTACTTCCACAAAGCTTAACGCCCTATTTTCTGAATTACTCGCCGTCTCAGATACTTGTATCGGCTTTTTTAGCCCTACTCTTTTGCCTGCTTTTCTATACTGACTTGGGCTTACCCCAAACATTTGCTTAAACGAACGGCTAAAGCTTATTTCTGAATTGAATCCGAGACCAAGCGCAATATCGATAACACGATCTTTTCCATCAAGCAGCTCTTCGGCAGCCTGACTTAACTTTAACTCTCTCACATAGTTCGCCACGGTAAGCCCGGTTTCGGCTTGAAACACTCTTTGCAGCTGCCAACGAGACCAACAGCTTTGCGTCGCTAAATCTTCTAGCGATAACGCAGAGCTAAGATTCGCATGGATATAAGCCAGAACGCGGCTGATACGGTCAAATGCAGGTGTGTTCATATTCAAGCTTTCATCTTCTCTATTTTTGACTAGGGCGTGTTGGGTTCAACAATACTTTTATCACTTAAAGTGGCTTTTATCACTGAAAAAAGGACAGCCCACCCAAACTTTATAAATCTCAAAAACGTAAAAAGCACCGAGTAGATGCTCCATTTTGTATGGTTATCCTCGACTATGTTCGTTATGATAACGCAACTGATTCTCATTTATTGATTTAAGATGCTTCCCCAACTGCACAATATTATCACTCGTCGGAAAGCCCCGTCTCTACATCAAAAAATCTTCGCTTACTCAAAACAAGTGACCCCTTATTTAAGCGGAAGCTTTGGTGCACTTAATAACAAGAGCATTGCGGTAACAAATGAGAATAGCCATAAAGAGCTCAAACGAGTTTACGATGGTCTTTCGCAAAGCCACCCAGAAGCAGGCAAAGCGTATTGGTTAACGCGAACCTGGGATCTCGTGTGTTGGCAGCCTATCTATGTGACTTTCATTTCTATCTATGGGCTTCATTCATTGCCCGACATCAAGAATATCGGTCAATTTAGATACAAAGAGTTCATTACTGGCTACCGCTTCTTTAATGGTGATCATCAACATGGTTCACCAGAAGAGCTGATTCCCGATGCTGGTGAAGCCATTCTTGCACTGACTGAGTTTTATCGAAGCCAGATCAGTGAATGGACACGTATTCGCCCAGGATTTACCAATCATTTATTGGCCGATCTATTGTTAGGCAGTTTGATAAAACTTCAGCAACACGAACCAAGCCTGACCAACGATTACATTATTGCGCAAGCTAAGCTTTGGTTAGAAGCATGCCAGTTGTCTGAAAATCATTTAGACAGCCTTAAAGTGGACTCTAGTTCGGGGATGTTAAAACTGATCAGAATCAGCTGCTGCCTGGTTTATAAGTGCGATTCAAGAAAGTACTGTGATAATTGCCCTAGGCATCCAGACAACAAAAAAATCGCTTAGTCACGCCATTTATTAAAGTTCAATACGACGATCCTTCTCCCATTGAGCTTCGCTACTGATCTAATTACAGGACTGACATGTTTCAGCTTTCAAACATAAAAATTGTTCGTGATGAACGAACCATTCTCTCAATCGAAGACCTCACGATTTCGACCAATGAACTGACAGTCGTTCTTGGCCATAATGGTTCGGGTAAATCTACACTCGTTAATTTACTCTCAGGGCAGATGTCGCCGGATCACGGCAGCGTGGAACTAGACGGCGCTTCCCTCTCTTCATTCAAAAGCAAAGATTTAGCGAAAAAAATTGCTTATCTACCGCAAAAGCTCCCCGCTTCTGCAGGCTTAACCGTAGAAGAGTTGGTTCGTTTAGGTCGCTTCCCATGGAGAGGCGCGCTAGGCCGTTGGAATTCAGAAGATAAGTCGATTATCCAACAAGCGATGGAAAGAACCGGTGTCACTGAATTCTCGCAAGCCTTGGCGGATGATTTATCTGGAGGAGAGCGTCAACGCGCGTGGGTATCGATGTTGTTGGCTCAGCAATCACCAGTACTAATCCTTGATGAGCCGACTTCGGCACTGGATGTGCATCATCAGTTTCAGCTCATGGGTTTACTGTCTGAACTAAACAAAACGGAAAATGTTGGGGTGATCGTCATTTTGCACGATTTGAACTTAGCACTGCGTTACGCGACACACATCGTTGCACTGAAAAAAGGTCAGATTGCTTTTGAAGGCAGTGCGGATAAGTTACTTGATGAACAAGCGCTGTCAGCTTTGTATGAGTCTCCGATTCGACTGATCGATCATCCAGTTCCAGCTAAGACAGCAGCAAGTGATAAGGTTGCAGTCGTCTGTGAATAGTTCGGGCATTTCAGCTTAAGTCTAAGCTCTAAGCTCTAAGCTCTAAGCATAAAGAAGGCCATTGAAATCATAAACTTCAATGGCCTTTTCGTTTTTCACTCGCTAGCTAAATAACTAATTAACTAATTAACTAATTAGCTCAGCTGCGACTCTCTCGCTTCTTGACTACTGAAACCACGTAAAATATTAATCAGAGTAATAATAGTGAACAACATGATGACAAGCGATAAATGCCACGCTTCTCCTAGCCCTAGTTGAACTAGCCCCATACTCACCATTGAAGACACCACCATCTGCCCGCCGCCAGACATCGCAGCAGCAGCGCCAGCGTTCTTCTTATAAGGCAACATCACCAACGCCTGAGCACAAGGCAATGCAATACCATTGCCAAGAATCATCAAGAACTGGCCAAGCATGAGATACAAAGGCTCAAGTGGGCAAAAGAAAAGCCACAACGCCGCGAAGATATGCAATACAGGGGTACATAACAGAGTTTTCTTGTTGCCCAACATGGGGCGAATACGGTTACATAAACTTGTTCCACCCAGCATGCCTAAAGCAGGAATGACCGCCCACATAGCGTATTCATCAGACGTCATGCCAATCTGGTTTTGCATAATAAATGGCATCACTGATACGGTAGTGATCATCAAACTAAAGTTAAGCCAGCCAATACTCGCAAAACTCATAAAATAGCGAGAAGTTAGCAACTCTTTGTATTGAGAAACCATTTTCTTTGGCGAAGGAATAGCGGAGATCTGAGTGACGGTTTCCTTAAACTTGAACGCCAAAACCACCCAAGCTAATGAGACATAGCCAAGTAGCGAGATGAACACCATGCTCCAGCCAAAATGGAAGTTAATAAAGCCGCCGATTACGGGCGCAATCAAAGGTGTAATAGACGCGACCATCGCAATGTAGGACATAGCTAAAGGTAAATCTGCCCCACTGAATCTATCCCGCGTGGAAGCACGAGCAAGTACAGCGCAACAACCCGTTCCTAAGCCTTGCAGAAAACGTCCCATCACCATGCTAGTAAATGAATGGCTAAAGAAGATGATCATTAATAGCCCAAGCATCGCAATCAACAAACCACTTAACAGCACCTTCTTACGCCCTAGAGCATCGGAAATTGGACCATAGATAAACTGAGAAGGTCCAAAACCTAACAAATAGACACTCACCAGAAGCTGAGCTTGCTCTAGCGAAACATCAAAGTCTTTCGCGATCCATGGTAATGATGGAAATACCAGCCCCATACTGAGTTGGCCGATGCTGATGACCAAACACGCAAGTAGGATCGATTTAAAGTCAAATCGACGACTCATGATGTAAAGTATCCAATATAACAGCTGTTTTGAGATCGGGTGGTTTGAGAATAGATAGCTTGAGTATCAACCTGACAACATACAGACAGAGAAAACAGCGAAGATGTTGCAAGGGTAGTATTCATTATGCTCCGAAGGAATCGAATAGAGAATGGCAGGCTAAACATACGTGAGCTTGCTTACTCATACAACACTGGTTGAACTAAATAAATGAATAGTCACTTTTCAGTAACCCAACCTTTGCACCTGTCGACCACAAGCTAAACTAATACCACGTCATGAAAACAAAGGACTCCCATGAACAATCATCATCGTCTTATTTCCTGTGCTTTGGCACTCATCGCATCGAGTCCAATATCCTCTGCTTTTGCATGGCAAGTAGAGAAGATCACCGACGGACTCGTGATCCCTTGGGGGTTGGCTTATATCAACGATAACTCCATGCTAGTAACAGAAAAAGCAGGCGTCATTAAACAGGTTGATTTAAAGACGGGTGAGCAAAGCACACTGTTCAGGCTGCCCAATACTTGGGCGAAAGGCCAAGGTGGTCTGTTGGATATCGCGCTCTCCCCTTTTGAAAACGAAAAGTTCTACGTCACTTACAGTAAAGACGTCGATGGTGAAGGAGTAACGACACTGGCTTCTGCTAATTACAGCAATAATGAAGTTACCAATTGGACAGACGTGTTTGTATCTAAATCCAGAACGGACACCGGACGTCACTTTGGTAGCCGTATCACCTTTGATGATAGCCACCTCTATTTTTCAATCGGCGACCGTGGTGATCGAGACAACGGCCAAGACACCATGACTCACGCCGGATCAATATTACGATTGAATGCTGATGGAAGCACACCAAGTGATAACCCATTCTCGGATAACAGCAAGGTGCTCAATGAGATTTGGAGCTATGGCCATCGTAATCCACAAGGCTTGTATTACGACTTCCCGACCCAGAAGCTGTGGTCGATTGAACATGGCCCGCGAGGTGGTGACGAAATTAATTTAATAAAAACAGGTGCCAACTACGGGTGGCCTGTCACATCACACGGAAAAGAGTATTGGGGCCCAATTAGCGTAGGCGAGTCTGAAACTAAGGATGGCATTGAAGCGCCTAAAAAAGTCTACGTTCCTTCAATCGCTCCGGGGAGCTTGATTGTTTACCAAGGGGATAAATACCCAGAGTTAAAAGGAAAGCTGCTGGCTGGCGCACTTAAGCTTACCCACATCAATATTGTGACAGTCAATGGACAAGGTGATGCAATCAAGGAAGAACGTATTTTAGAAGATTTAGGCGAGAGAATAAGAGACATTGAAACTTCACCAAGCGGCGACATCTTTTTCAGTACCGATAATGGCAACCTGTATCGCTTGAAAAAGTAGTCAAAACCTCGTTCCAATAGAAACATGATACTTACAGTGAGATTTATAAATATAAGCCGTTAAAATTAGGTTCAGGCACCAATTAGCGGCTTAATAATTTGGAAAATAAATGTGCCAAAACAGTGCAATTACTCCAAGTTCGTCATCAATTTCGACCACCTTTTTCACAAAAACTACAACAAATCACCATACAACTGTAACTCCATGATATTTAAGGAATGCAAAGTTTGACTACCCCCAAGTTTCTGCAACCTTTCACTATGGATTCGATTGACTATCCCCTAATTTGATTTAGACTTCATCTCGGCTAGAAAGAAAGTTCTTTGTATATAAACATTTCGTTGGATTACTAGTAACCCCGTTGTGTTGTACGCAATAGCAATAAACTTTTCCGCGCTATCAGTGCCACAATTGGCTCAAAATAAAAATTTAATTTTAGGATATCATCATGTCTAACACAGTTACTGGTAAAGTAAAATGGTTCAACGAAACTAAAGGCTTCGGCTTCATCGAGCAAGAAAACGGCCCAGACGTATTTGCACACTTCTCTGCAATCACAGGCGACGGTTTCAAAACTCTTGCTGAAGGCCAACAAGTTGAGTTCACTGTATCTCAAGGTCAAAAAGGCCCACAAGCTGACAGCATCAAAGTACTTTAATTTAGTATTTTAAAGCTTTCTAAAAATAGCCAGCCTCTGCTGGCTATTTTTTTACCCGCTATTCAGAGATTTAAGGTAACAAGGCGCCCTACGACCGATGAAATAGACCTGTTAAAAGAAGCACTAGAGAATACGAGCAGATCAGAGAAAACAAAATCCTCTACTCTATACTTTTAGACTTCAGCATCCTGAGCTGTATGAGAGTAAGCGAAGTGTGTGGTATTCGTTGGGAAGATTTAAACGAAGAACTTAGAACAGCGATCGTACGTGACCGAAAAGACCCACGTAAGAAAGAAGGCAACCATATGGTCGTTCCTTTGCTTGGTGAAGCATTCGATATTGTAATGAGGCAAGAGCGTAAGGGAGAGTTGATATTTCCTTACAACCCACGCTCAGTTGGCCGAGGCTTTGTTGAAGTGTGTCAAAAGGTTGGGATTGATAACCTACGCTATCATGACCTACGCCGTGAAGGTGCAAGCCGCTTGTTCGAGAAAGGCTTTACCATTGAGGAAGTTGCTCAGGTAACTGGCCACAGAAACCTAAATACTTTGTGGCAGGTTTACACCCAATTGTTCCCACATAAATTACACGAACGTAAGATATGAAAGTGATTAATGGTTTGTAGTGAATATAAAATATTGACTCGAAGGGACCTATTTGCGACCACAAGTCCCCTTTTACCAATAGTAAACAAAAGACCAGCTAAAAACTAAACCTATCAAGATTCTGGACGGAAACGTTTTAGATTTGTTGCTCTAAGCCGATTCTGTCAGATTAGAAAAAGTACCTTGATGCCATAGTCGTTTGTCAAATAGCTAAGCGATCTTAATCAATTCATATTTTAGGGCGTCAGATGCTTCAACAAAATATCGTGCTTGATTCTTTAGGTTAAATATCGTGCTCTTCTCATCAGGATGCCCCAGAAGCATAAATAGATTATCTAAGTGCGCAATCATACTTTGAAACTTTGTCGATGCTTCTTTGCATTCATAAGATGACAACCCAATAAACAGTCCTTTTTCATAAATCTCATGAGCTATGGGCTTGTTTGTTTCGATAAACTGACATAGATCCTGAAATGGCACATCAGTCTCTGAGTACAACTTAAACATTTGCTCTAACTCAGCAAACAACAATGACGATTTAACATGTGTCTCATCAACTAATTGAATAAACGTTTCTTTGGGTATTTCATTTTGATGATTGTATTGAGCTGTTGTTAAGTACATAGAATTCCAGTCAACATTTACACCGCCACCGATATCTTGCCCATTTTGAGAGCAAGGTCGGAAGTGTTCTTCAAGACCGCGATCTATCCACTCTGATTTACAAAGATAGTTATTATTGCGTTCATCTTGAGGGGTCGGATAAATAAATAACCAAACAACGTCTGCGGGCTTATTTTTCCAAGCTTCTCTTGTGTGAGCACTTCGGTGGTACTCACACATTTTAATATCTTCGGTCAAAGCACGAATTATTGTTAATAACTCAGCCTGACTATGTTCTTTAGACAATGTGACTCGCGCAGAGTATCGCTTTGCACCACCATGACTGTTATCTGATGTTTTAGTAACAGTGTAATCTGGGATGATTTCAACTAGATTTGCAAGACGACGTAAGTCGTTGTTCATACCAACATTTACTTCTTGATGAAAAGGTACAGACACTTTCCAAGCTTTACCTGTGTAGCTAATTGTATGTTTAGTTATTGATTGCCAGTAGGCAATATCATTTTCGATATCACATAAAACGATTACAACAGGTAGCGAATGATTAAGCCAATATTCTAAGTGCTCCATTTCTCCACGAAAGACGTACCCATCTTTTGAAGTTTCCTTAAACCAAGATGCACCTGATTTAATTTGCAACGCAATTAATTTTCCTGAAGCTTGATTCTCATCAACGAGTTCAACCTGAGCGTCTATCCCACAATCAACAATTGGCTGTTCACGAAAAATGTATCCACACCTTTCGAAGAGTAAACCTACGGTTTGAACCCCGACACGATCCGTTTGAGAGCTGCGAGTATATTTCATTACTTAATTATTCCACAGATGTTGAAAAGTCATTTAACGTCCACTTAAGTGGTGAGTAAATATGTGCCAAAATTGTAGCGAAGCGAAAATGGCACGCGTTTACGAATCCATCTTGGAGCGTTTGTTAGTTTATTGTGCGCACATAGTCTCCAAACGAAGACTTTAAATTATTCATAGTGTTTTTACAAAACTCTATGTCTATATCTTTCCATTATTGACAATACCGCTTGGCCATTGTGATAAGGCCAACATGCTCAACCTCGAAGGCTTGACCATCCGCATGGCCAAGCATTTGATCCCTGCCCGTTTTAAAAGTTCGACCGTTTCATCAAAACGGCTTTCATCTGAATTTTTAATTGCGAAATGAGCCCAAGCGTTGGGAATCTGATCAAATATTTGTTTAGCGCTACTCGCCACGACCTACGTATATTGCAAATGACATGACAACTAAGATTAGGGTCGTAAACACTTGACCATATGTCACATAGGAAAGAACGATATTAGCTCCCTCATAGGCGCTTGAAACGTTGGTCAATGTACCCACACCAAACGACTTCAGTAGTGATTGAGCACCCAATAACACGGAGCCCCATCCATGCTGTTGTGTAGCAGGCGATACGAAATAGACTGACGCGTATAGAAAGTAAAGTTCTACATAACTTGAAAGTGCAAGCCTAATTCTACGCTGAGCATTCAGCCAAGACTGATGTGATTTCTTATAAATCACATCCATTAGAAATGCGTAACCAATTTCAACTGAGCGTGAAAAGCATCGTATCAAGATTAAAAAGAGAAAGAAAAAATGTACGTTTAACTTTGTCGACGCGATGACCAGTACTAAAAATATTAATATAGATATATAGAGGTTCCATGAGTTGAACCTCTGTATAAGCTTACCTTTAACCCGTTCTCCATTTATTTTCGCATGCTCCTTAAAAAAGTGAGACAGGTAAAAATCTGGAGATACGACCATATATAAGTAGCCTTGCTGAGTGCTATTCTTTGAAATTGCCTTGCTAACTACTAGCTCATAGGCCAAAAATTTCACCACGAATGTAACGCACCAATATATAATAACGGCACATACAAATAGCCAACTGCTCATTGTGATACTACCTAACCAATCTAAAATAATACTGCCTATATCCATTTCTGAGCTCTAAGTTTACTATGCGCTATAATGTCGCGTTAAGTAGTGAGCAACACCACCAAACCTATACCACCTAAAATACAAAACCCACGATGGCATCAAAAGTGCCAAGCGTCGGGAATCACACTTAAATGCTTTGTATGTCTTATTAGATGCAGATATTCTCGAAGTGTTTTGAACCAGTTTTCTCATCTATATACATTATGACGCTATGGATTGTTTCTAGGCTATCTGAAGCACCTGACCCCAGACTTTCATTTAGATCATCGTGAAACTCAGAAGCCAAATGCAACTGATCCATTTGGTAAATTGGACTTTTAAAATGCACAAGCTGATTGCGCAATGAGAAAAGTTTTTCAACACGTTGATAGATGTCTCCTTGAGTATCGACTTCTATCTTATCTACTGCGTTCAAATAACGTACAAACTTGTCCTTGGCAGACAACTTCTTAGACAAAAAACTCTTACTTTGGGAGTGTACAGCATAGTCGTATAAAAAAGCTTCTAAGCACATTGCTGAAAAGGTAATCGACTTAATAGCCGAAATTTCTCGGTTTTCATAAAGTTTATTGGCAATTTCCCACTGCTGGCTAAGATCGCTTTCTGAGCAATATGACTGTTGTTTAAGCTCAAATTCATTAGAAAACTCGAAAAAGTCACCAAGGCTTTCCTTTGCAACTTTGTAATAAAGTTTATGAATACTTACTGTGTAATCCCTTACTTTCACCATATGCTCCAATTTATAAGCCTAACGCTTGCCATGAGGTGTGCCCCTACTGAACCAGGAAAACGCACCAAACTCCCTACCAATCCGACTTGATTGCTTTGTTATGCCTTTTTTCTGAGCTCAGCTCTTAGGATTCCTTTCAGGTTGTCATTTACTGGTTTAACCAAATCAGTCCAATTTCGAACCAACTCAAACCAAAAGTTTAATAAATCTTTAGGTTGGTTTTGTTTAGTCAGTTCTCCGTCCAATTTATTGACACTATCGGAAAGTTCTTCCGCTCGGTGAAGTGCTTTTGCGTAGTACTGCTCAATTGAAGAAAGCGCCTGAGCCAATTCCTCTTCTAGTTCTGCATCAAAATAAATTGAAAGTGTTTCAACACTCTTCTTTGTGGTGTGAATTTTGGAGAAAGACATACTAAACGCTCCAAATATTGAACGAAGACCAGAAATATATCTTTCCTTACAAAGTTGATGCTCAGGAATATCGACAAACTCCCGAACTTCCCCGATACCATCACCAAGATCCACAATTTGGGAATGTAGTGACTTTATGGCCTCAACTCTATCCTGCTCATATCTCTCGAACTTTAGATTGTGTTGATAGACTTCTTTGTCCAAATCACTTTTTGCTTGCTGCTTTTGAAGTTCAAATTCATAAGTCACTTGACTCTTCAGTTTGTCAAATTGATGATTTAATAACTTTTTTGCCAAATATGTAACTATTGCTGCACCAGAAAACGTACCAAGTAAAATTGAAGTCAAAGTATCCATAATTATCCTAAAAATCAGAGGCATAACGCCGCATTAAGGTGTGAGCGGCGCTTGGCTATACTTGAGCGAAGCGAAAGCGCCAAGCGTTGCGAATCACTCTTAAATGCTTTGTTAACTGGCTGTCACCGCCTCTTTGCACATACCGATTAGTACTGCTTTTAGTACATCAAATGGTAGTCCGCCAATTTGTGGAATAATGCTCTCTTTTGCTTTTTTCCAGATTGTTTCATTTTTTATTGCGTCTGCGAAATCATGCCCTTCCCAAGTTAAAGAAAATGGGATTACGCGAACAATACGACTTGGAGTAGATCCAGAAGATATAGTTTCGCAGCGGACTAAACCAGCTTCAAATAAGAGGTGATAATGCTCTTCAAACTCTTGGTCTGTATACCCTTCAAAAGGGGGTTTAGTGATTGGATAATCGTCTTCTTTTTCTTCGATGAACAAGACTAATCTTCGGATTAAATCCATATCTCGTTTCATAATAAATCCTCTGCATTCGAACAAGCCAGTTAACATTCTTAATAACAGGCAGTCTCGTTTTCCTGCCAACCTGAACCTCAACAAACCTTTCATAAGAAACTGAAAAATAAAACAAATACATCAATCTATGTATTCTGTCATCACATAAAAATGCGCCAGCGTGTTATCTAAGATATGATCATCACAAACCCTTGATAAACAATAACTGACTAAAACCTTTATCGACAAAGTGAGACTAAGCGCTTATCAAAACAAGCCAGCGTTGTGATATTCACTATTGTCAATTTCAACAATAAAAAAGGCAACCCTGAGGTCGCCTTCGCTTTTCTAAATCACCGCCTTCATGACGGTGGTAACAACTTTCCCGATTACCGCGAACTCGTCGAGTTTCTCCTCATTCACGATAAACGAATCATATTCTTCTTTGTTGTCTGAGATGACGTTATAGCCCTCGGCCATGATGTCGTACTTCAGGCGTTTTATGTAAACGTGCTTACCAATGCGAACAACATAGACGCCATGCTTTACTGGGTGATCGAGTTCTCGGGTATCGACTAATACTTCATCGCCGTCACTCAAAGTATCTTCCATTGAGTCACCGTGGCAAATGATGATACGAGCATCTTCTTCTGTCAGGCCGAAACGTCTTAGCCATAAGTAAGGTAGGAATTCGGTTCTGAGTTGGTATTCAGTATCGTTTTGAGAACCAAACCCACAAGAGGCATAAACGTTGTACACAGGTACAGCGCACATATCGCCTATTTTAGAAGTGGCTTTTACAGACTTAACATTCGAAATCTCTGTGACATCGTCACCGATGACGTGATGAGATTCACTTAACCAATTGTTTCTCATAGTTTTATCATTCCAACAGAAAATGGACTTAGCAATAGCCTGTCTCCACAAACTCACAACCCAGTCTCCTTAAAGAGACTAAAGCGCACATTAAAGCGTATTACCCTAGTAACGAAGTCATCGCATAACAAACTATAGCCGCAGTTTAAGATCGGTATTGTATATGACTACCTGCGATAAACTGCAAACCGCTAAGAACTATAACACGCCATTACTGTGGTGGATATGATGCTAAGCCTTTGAATATTAGACATGTGTTAGACGCTGCATTTAATTTTCAATATGTTAGCTCTCTAAGCAATATTTGAGAATTAAGCTCACAGCAATCACAGCCAGAATAAATGCCGCTAAAGTCACACTGAGCACTGTTTCGATTCGTAAAGAAACAGAAGCGAACAGAGTGGTAAACATCTTTCTAAAAATAGCCAGCCTCTGCTGGCTATTTTTTTACCCGCTATTCAGAGATTTAAGGTAACATCCCCTCACTATTTCTATCTAAGACACCCTATCAATGGCTCTCAAACCAACAATCTATAAGTTTCGTATTTCTTTAACCGATATGAATCGCGACTATTACGACTCTTTTAATCTAACGGTTGCACAACACCCTTCTGAAACAGAACAGCGCATGATGGCTCGTATCATTGCTTTCTGTATCAATGCATCTCCTGAACTTGAGTTCACTAAAGGGTTGTCTAGCATTGAAGAACCCGATTTATGGCAGAAGTCGTTAGATGACCAAATCTTAGAGTGGATTGATGTTGGTGAACCCGATCCAGAACGCGTTAAGAAAGCGACTCGCCTATCTAAGTCTGTTAGCGTGTTCAGCTTCAACACTAAATCGAATGTTTGGTGGGAACAGAACAAAGGTAAATTCGGTTATCTGAAGGCTCAGATCGTTCGTCTAGACAACGATGGTATTGAGCAGCTAGCAGCGATGACACAACGTACTATGGACCTTTCAGTAATGCTGTCGGGTAACTCTGCGTTCGTAAACAGCGACACGCAATCTGCAGAAGTAACGTGGGAAGAGCTACAGAGTAATGACTGAGACCCAAACTCAGACTGAACCTCAGCGCCAAACTAAGCTCGAAGCGTGTTTACAGCTCGCTGGTCTCGATTCAGTAAAAGCGCTGACGACTGGCTATGAAAAAGAGTTAAAGTCATTTATTGATGAAAACCATGCTCTGTTTAGACACGCTTGCGAGAACAAGCCGGACAACTCTGCACGTCAGACGTTGCTCGGCCTGTTAACCAAGGTACATATCGATGCAAGCTATCGCTTTGAAAGCAATAAAGAAGCGAATGAGGCAATGCAAAATGTATTCGATACTACAGTGGGCACTGAGCACAGCGACAAGTTTCAAAACTCTAACGCTCAGCAGTTACAGTTAATCACTCATTTGTGGTTGTTCGTTCAGGGACGACTAGGAATGGATTACAGCCTTGCTAATGATCACGCAGCAGTAGCCGCTTCGTTGCTATCTCGCGTATCAAAAAACACCGATGATGAGATTCGCGTAGAGTTCATGGCAAGTTTTTATGATGGTTTGAACCTCTATCAAGCTGAGAATAAGCCGTCCGGTTTTGTTCATTACTTTAAACGTTTGTTTAATCTTTCTTAAGCATTCCCACCAGCGACTGACTCTAGATACGCTCTATATTTTTATAGAGCGCACTTATTCTGCTTAGCCGCCAGAGATTCCCTATTACGCTCGTTCCTCACTTTAGGGAATGACGACAGCTCTTTCGAGTTAAAGCGTGACCATTTCCTAATCAACGTCATCAATCTTGCCCGTCATCCCCGAGAAGGAGGAACGACTGAGTTGGGGATCTTATACCAAGTCAGAAACTACACAGACAAACAGATTCCCTATTACACTCGTTCCTCGCTTTAGAGAATGACGACATTCGCAGTCATTACAGTTTACTTCATTGCAAGCACAAAAAAGCCCCCAAAAGATTCCGCGCTTCAGCACTGTTGTTTATCCGATTGCAATCCAAAAACCATACGTTAGAAACGAACAAAGTCTTGTTGTGATAATGATACTTCTCATAACACGACGAATTAAAGCTACGTATATGGCAAGGTTACTTTACAACTATAACTTATCAATTTATTCAAAAAGTGCATATTTTTCAGATAATTATTCTCAAATGGAAATATCAGTTATGTGACGAGCAGAAGCATTTTCTCTTGTGATGATAAGTACACTGATTTTTATAAAATGATAATAAAAAACCTGCAAATACAACTAACGTTAACTTTAAATTATCTTGTTTTATAAGCGGAGAATTAAAATGAAAATATGGTCTGTATCCTTTCTTGCAACTGCAGTAGCTGTCGCTCTAAGCAGTAATGCGATAGCTTGTACTGGGCTTATTGTTGGCAAAGAAGCGTCGAACGACGGTAGCATTATGATTGCTCGTAATGAAGATTTTAGCATTAACAACTGGAACAAATACCTAAAGTATCGACCTGCGCAAGATAACCAAGAAGGTGACTGGCAGTTAGGTAACGGGTTAATTGTTCCGATGCCAAAGCACTTCTTTGCTTACTCTGCGATACCAGACTGGGATGCGGATACCGTTAATCGCGACGGAAAATTCTATGAAGAACGTGGGATTAATGAACACAACGTTGCCATTTCAGCAACAACCAGCGCAGAAATAAACGACAAAGTCGCCAAGGTAGATCCTTTAATCGACAATGGCGTAATCGAAGCCATTATACCTACGTTAATCCTTCCTCAGGCAGAAAACGCAAAACAAGCCGTAGAGTTACTCGGTCATTACATCGAAACCTATGGTGCTGGTGAAGGAAATAGTTTGTATATTGCAGACACCAATGAGGCGTGGTTATTTGAAATTGGTTCAGGCCACCATTGGATTGCTGTAAAAGTACCAGATGACAGTTACGCCATGATTGCAAATGGCTTACGTGTACATGGTGTGAACTTGGCAAACAAAGAGGTACTGCATTCAAAAGACATATTCGAGTTTGTAGAACAAAACAAACTGCTTGATAACGCAGATGAAAAATCTTTCAATTTTGCAAAAGCATTCGGAGTTATTGGTGATGAGTATAATATCGATCGTGAATGGTTAGGCCAAAAAATACTGACACCTTCGCTGCATCAACAAAGTCGCATGACGCAATACCCTTTGTTTATGAAACCTGATACAAAAATCTCAGTTGAAAATGTGGCAGAGGTACTTAGCGCGACTTATAAAGACACGGTTTTGGAAGGAAAATCGAAACGACCAATTAGAGTTGAACGTCAACTAGAGTCGCATATTATTCAGCTTCGCCCTGAGATGCCAGAAGAGCTTCAAGGTATTATTTGGCAAAGCTTCGGCGTGTTACCAGAATCTGTTTTAGTGCCGTTATACTCAACCCTACAAGATTACCCAAAAGCGTACCAAGTAGGCGATGATAACTACAGTGATGACTCTGCTTATTGGCAGTTCCGTAGTTTAACCGCCCTCGCTTCTACAAACCCAGATAAGTATTTACCAGTACTAAAAGCAACTTGGGACAAAGAAGAAACTCAACTATACAAGCAGGTCGCACACTTAGATAAAACGTTAACAGACATGTATAAAGTAGATAAACAAGCGGCTCTGAACATGGCTGCCGACTACTCATACGGACAGCTTAAGCGTACCTTAGATATGGCAACTGAGCTTAGATACAAAATGATTACAGATTTGACTAAAAGCACAGAGAAGAAATACTCAGAGGAAGAGTTTAAGAAAATAGTAAATCTGTAGGCTTATGAAGCAACCAATAAAAACGGAGCATAATGCTCCGTTTTTTTATCTGAATAGGTTTAGTTCTAACGCAGGCCGTGTAAGAACTCATGGCGCGTTGCTGGGTTTGATCTAAAAATCCCCCCCAGAGCTGTTGTTGTTGTTTCGCTGGTTGCGTCCATTACACCACGAGATTTCACGCAGTAATGAACCGCATCCATGGTTACAGCAACATCATCCGTTTCTAGTAGCGTTTGTAATGCTACAAGGATTTGCTGCGTCATACGTTCTTGAACTTGAGGACGTTGAGCAAAGAAACGAACGATTCGGTTGATCTTCGAAAGACCAATGATCTTACCTTGCGGAATGTAAGCCACTGCGGTTTTACCATCAATGGTGACTAAGTGATGCTCACATGTGCTGGTGACGGTAATGTCTTTTACACGAACCATTTCACGAACACCCATCTTGTTTTCGATCACGGTGATTTTAGGGAAATTGGCGTAATCCAAACCAGAGAAAATCTCATCCACATACATTTTTGCAATACGTTGCGGCGTTTCTTCCAGACTGTCATCTGCAAGATCAAGTTCAAGGAGAGTTAGAATCTCACGCATATGGTGTTCGATTCGTTCCTTTTTCTCTTCTCGGCTAACCTGGTTAGGACGCATTGGTGTCTCTAATCCGCGGCTTGCTAGCGCATCTTTAACCAACTTCGCTGATTCGCTAAGACCTGACATTGAACTTCCTCTTTTAATACCCCTTCTGGATGGCAAACAAGGATACTCGGAATTTTGATTAAATACACCCATATTTTAAGGGAGGTCATTATTTACGGGGCTTAAACTATGCTAAAGTGGCTGCAATTTCGTTGGCGAACATCTGTGATTTGATAATTATGGAGCCACTATTGCCAACCACTAAATCAAAATAATAACGACCAAAGGATTTCAATTATGGGCTGTTGCGACGCTCCGGGCTTAATGCCAATTGAAGAAGCACTAGATAAGCTGCTATCACCAATCAAACCAATCCAAACGACTTTATCTCTACCTCTTGCTGAAGCATTAGGTTATGTCCTTGCTGAAGATATTCTTTCCCCTATTTTCGTACCTCCTTTTGATAACTCAGCAATGGATGGCTATGCACTGTGCTTAGCAGACCTAGAGAACGGTAAAGTACTACCATTAGCAGGCAAATCTTTTGCAGGCCAACCGTTCGAAGGTGAATGGCCAAGCAACACCTGTATTCGCATTATGACTGGCGCAAAGATCCCTGAAGGTTGTGACGCCGTAATCATGCAAGAAAATACGGCCGAAACTGAGGCTGGTATTGAGATTCAACAAGACGACATCAAGCTGAACAATAACATTCGCCCTACTGGTGATGACATCAAACAAGGTGATATCGTTCTTAGCCGCGGTGAACGTTTAACACCTCGTGACATTCCAATGATTGCTTCGCTGGGTGTGAGCCACGTGACAGTGTTACAGAAGCCTAAAGTCGCGTTCTTTTCTACCGGCGATGAGCTAAAGCCACTAGGTCAACCTCTTGAAGACGGTCAGATCTACGACAGCAACCGCTACGGCATTAAACCACTAATTGAAGCGTTTGGTTGTGAAGCTATAGACCTAGGCATCATCCCAGATTGCACTGCAACGCTTAAAGAGACGTTCGAGAAAGCACAGCAAATAGCAGACGTGGTTGTGACTTCTGGCGGCGTAAGCGTTGGCGAAGCTGATTACACGAAAGACATTCTTGAAGAACTGGGGCAAATCGGTTTTTGGAAGCTAGCTATCAAACCCGGTAAACCGTTCGCATTTGGTGAGTTGGATAACGCGTGGTTCTGCGGCCTACCGGGTAACCCAGTATCGGCGATGATGACCATGTATGTTTTGGTTCAACCTATGCTGGCTAAGCTTGCGGGTCATACCGCGTGGACAGCGCCAGAATCTATTCCTGCTATCACCAAATCTGCATTCAAAAAAGGCCCAGGCCGTACTGATTACCAACGTGGCATCTACTCGATTGAAAACGGTCAGTTTGTGGTAGAAACAACTGGTAACCAAAGCTCTGGCGCTTTCCGCTCAATGAGTTTAGCAAACTGCTTTGTGGTACTAGAGCGCGAACGCGGCCGTGTTGAAGTCGGTGAAACGGTTCAGATCCAACTGTTTAACTCGACGCTTTACTAACGAGGCTTACTGATGGAAATACTGTCTGATGCTGAAATGCTTCGCTACAACCGTCAAATCATTCTTAAGCAGTTTGATTTTGAAGGCCAAGAAGCGCTAAAGCAGAGCTCAATCTTAGTCTTAGGAGCTGGAGGTTTAGGTTGTGCCTCTGCCCAATACCTTGCGACTGCGGGTATTGGTAAGCTAACACTGGTCGATGATGATATTGTCGAGCTTTCAAACTTACAGCGACAAGTCCTTCACGCCGATGCTGATATTGGCAAGAAGAAAGTCGATTCGGCAGCTGAGTCGCTGCAGGTATTGAACCCTCATCTGACGATTGAAACCGTCGACCACAGGCTTGATGATCAAGCGCTTGCAAAGTTAATTGAAGCGCACTCTCTTGTCCTTGATGCCAGTGACAACGTGGAAACGCGTAATCAGTTGAACCGCTTATGTTACGTATCGAAAACACCATTAGTCTCTGGTGCTGCAATTCGCATGGAAGGTCAGATTAGCGTATTCACTTATCAAGACGCCGATGCGCCGTGTTATCAGTGCTTGAGTGCTCTATTCGGCAATGCGGCACTAAGCTGTGTTGAAGCGGGTGTAATGGCACCTGTTGTTGGCATGGTAGGCGCAGCTCAGGCTTTGGAAGCTATCAAGGTTATTGCTCAGTTTGGACAACCAAAGCAAGGCAAACTTTTAATTCTCGATGCCATGTCCCACAGCTGGCGTGAAATGAATTTAATGAAGATGCCTAATTGCTCGGTGTGCGGGTAGACTAAGTCATATCCCCCTCTAATCGACAACCTAAGCCTTGACTAAAAGTCAGGGCTTTTTTAGGTCTCAACATCAGCTTCTCAAATCGATTTATCAATTTGAAGTGATCTATAAAAGATTAGTTTCATTTGAATTCTCATTTTGAGAATATATTGCACATCTCGGCGATTTAGAATATAAACAATAAAAATCAACAACTTAAAAGTGGCACGTAACTTGTAAAAGTATCTAGACCTTCTATGACAAGGATGTAGATATGAGAATTACAACGTTAAGTTTGCTATTAAGTGCGCCTTTGGTCGCCAACGCAGCGCCATTCGATACCTGTCCGAGCCAGGCTTACCTATTCCAATCGACACCCGTACAAGTTTGGGGCGTGAACCTAGTGACAGGCTCAACCACCCTGTTAGAAGACGATACAGGCATGAACGCCAATATCAATGGTGTCGGTTTCGACTTTCAAGACAGATATATTTATGGCTATGACACCACCAACAAACGCTTGGTGCGCCTTGGACAGGATTTCCAAGCGGAAGTGATCAATACCAGTGGATTACCAACCGATCACACCTTTTATGTAGGTGACGTATATGATCACGTTTACTACTTATACCGCACAGGCAAAGGGCTTTTCACCGTTGACCTATCGCCGTTAGACGCCGACCCAAACGCGACTGTTACAGTTAACAAAATAGCTGGTAGCCCGGCAACCGTAAAACTGACTGATTTCGCTTTCCACCCAAGTGATGGTTCTTTATATGGTATCGATAATAACTCCGGAGGCTTATACAGCTTCGACCCTACAACTGGTGCCGAAACCTACATCGGAGACACCGGCGAGTTAGGTACGTTCGGTGCTGGCTATTTTGATGTCAACGGCTACTACTACGTATCTCGAAACCAAGACGGTAAAATTTACCGTATCAATCTGTCTCCAGACAACGCTGCCAATATCGCGGCAGGTATTGTTCCAGCCGTTGAATTTGTATCGAATGGGCCTTCTTCTAATCAAAATGATGGCGCTCGTTGTGCGAATGCGCCAGTTGTGGATGAAGATTCCAACATCGACTTTGGTGATGCGCCAGACAGCTACCTAACCCTACTTGCCAGCAATGGTCCTCGACATGAACTTGATGGTGTGACTTGGTTAGGCACTGATGCACCCGATGCCGACCTTGATGGCTACGTAACTCCACAATCGGATGAAAGTGTTGGCATTGATGACGAGTGGGCAAACGGTGGTATCGGTTTTGTTACGGCGCTTGAAGCCGGGCTTGATTCAAAAGTGGTGATTGAAGCTTCAACAACCGGTTACCTTTCGGCGTGGATAGACTGGAACCAAGATGGCAGCTTCGATGGCGCTAACGAACAAGTGTTTACAGATTACCTGTTAGATGCCGGTGAAAACGATCTGTTCCTTAATGTTGATATCAACGCACTTACCGGTACTACATGGGCTCGATTTAGATTCAGTCAACAAACCAACCTAAACTACTTTGGCGGCTCTACCTCCGGTGAGGTGGTCGATATTCAAGTTGATGTTCTTAATGATGGTGCCACAGCCCGTTACTTCCCAAGTGCTTCTGGTTACGCAACTTTGGCGTATGAAGACAACTGGCCTTATAAGGCCGACTACGACATGAACGATGCTGTTCTTATGTATCGCATTACCGAGATCCTTAAAGATGGAAAAGTCGTTAAATCAACCATCGATGGACGTCTTGCTGCAGTAGGTGCTTCGTACAGAAATGGTTTTGCGGTTCGACTTCCTAATCTAGACCCAAGCTTAGTGAGTAGCGGAAGCTCTTACATGAAGCACAATGGTGTGTTCACTGATTTAGACTTGGAGCAAGGACGTAGCGAGGCAATCTTTGTTATTGCTAACGACCTTACAGAGAAAATCAGTACTAGTTGTACCTTCTACCGCACCATCAGCTCTTGTAAAGAAGATGAGCAATTCGCTTTCCAAATCGGGATTACTTTAGCTGGCGATGGAGTGAGTACTGGCAGTTGGACTGACATGCCTTACGACCCATTTATTTTCGCGACGCCTGGGTATTATCATGGTGAAAACCTACCTCTACATCCAGGGCGCAGCTGGGAGGTGCACTTGCCAGACCAAGATCCAACCGAGGCGTTTGATACCGCTAATCTCTTTGAAGCAGGACTAGGCGTTGATGACAGCAATCCATCAACAGGCAAATATTTCAAAACTGCAGACAACCATCCGTGGGCACTGCTGATTACTTCAGACACGGAATGGCAATGGCCACTGGAATATGTAGATATCGTCACCGCCTATCCAAACTTTGCGAACTTTGCTGAATCCGGCGGTACTCAATCCACCGATTGGTTCCAAACACCTGCCGCTGACCAATGTTACTTGCCTTAGGAGAATGATTATGAATATGCAAATTAAACAGACAGTAACAAACGGTCGCCGGAACTTTAACAATGCTATCTTATCTAGTCTGTCGAATGCTGCACTTAAGAAAAATACGGCTCAGTCGCAGTCAATACGTATTCCATTACTAATTGCATCACTGGCGTTGGTAGGGTGTGGTGGCGGAGGCGACGATGGAGGGGCATCAACTCCTAACCCATCGCCTTCAACACCAGCGGTGACAGTACCAGTGACATCAACACCAGTGACGTCAACACCAGTGACGTCAACGCCAGCGACGTCAACACCAGTGGCGTCAACGCCAGCGACGTCAACACCAGTGGCGTCAGCGCCAGTTACATCACCATCAGTGGTCTCATCACCAGTCACCGTCGCTATAAATCCGGCACCGACACCAGTTAATGCGGTTATCTCCAACGGCCCGCAAGCGTACAAAATGGATGAGCTCGTAATACCTGATGGTTTCGATTATAACTCTGTAGATCAATTCGACCTCAATATTGATATCAGCCACATCTCAACCGATCGTTCGTTCGTATCCGTATATAGTCGATTTACCACAAGGACAGACTCAACTTACAAGCCTGATTATTCAAGTAAGGTCATTGGAGGCCCTTTAGACAACGGTACATTTACATCCAACTTTTCGGCGCCGCTAAGCGAAGATATTCTGTTGATTGAGATCTGGTTTTATGATGGTCAAGCGCCGCTGCAACAAGTCGTTGCAAGTAACGGATCACAAATCACTTGGTAAACGTAAAGGAATGAAAAGTGCTGAGTTCACTTAGACAATGGCTAAATTCAGTTGGAGTTAGGCAGCAGTCTCGAAGTTGAAAGTTGAAAGTCGAATAACAATGCATAAAGGTGAGCAATGAGGCTCACCTTTTTATTTGGGCGCAATTTCAATTTTCAGTACTGGTTATGTTCACTTTATCGAAAGCCTGTCTTATCTTTTAAAGATGACTTTCAAAGGCTTACTTTATGAAACAGTTGAAAATAGGATTCGTTATATTATCGATTGGTATTGGGCTACTTTTATTTCTCACCTATTTCCCGATGACATCTTCTACCGGAGAACGCATTGAAGCCAGAGTCATCTCCAATACGCTCACTCAATCCCTTGACGGACATAGACGCTACCTCACGGTTGAAACTCAAGACAACGAAATATTTCGCGTTTCCATTCCACCAACAACAGACTGCCCTATTGATTCTATTGTTGTGCTTGATACATTAAACAATCAAATAACCGGACAAAGCAGCTATCAGTTCATCCACTGCCGGGCTGCGCCTTAGTCGCCGATATAACAACAAGAATGGATATAAGAAGAATGAATCAGCCACTCATTTCACCAGAACAACTTCAACAACGTTTGCTAGAAGAAGACAACATTGTAATCCTCGACGCCAGTATCGAATTTCAGATCCCAAGTGAGTCAGAAAAGATCAAAGGACAAATGATACCTAGTGCGATTCGTTTCGATTACGACAAAGACTTTTGTAACAAGCACACTCTGCTCCCTCACATGTTCCCGACCGAAAAACACTTCAATACACGCGCACAAGAAATTGGTATCAATCAAGACAGTACGATAGTGGTTTACGATAACTCAGGAACTTTTGCCTCGCCTCGCGCATGGTGGATGTTTATGGCAATGGGACATAACAACGTATACATCTTAGATGGCGGTTTACCTGCTTGGATAAAAGCCGGTTACGCGACAGAGACTGACTATCGCACCGAAGTCAAAGCGGGCAATTTTGAAGGCCAAATTCAAGACAACCACTTTGTAAATACTCAGCAAATCCAAAACTACTCCGATGACAAAAGTGCAAACATTCTGGATGCACGTTCTCAAGCTCGCTTCGATTCAGAAGTTCCAGAACCACGTGAAGGCTTACGTAGTGGCCACATCCCAAACTCAGTTTGCTTACCGTTCGCACAAGTCTTAAATGCAGGTAAATTGAAACCTCAAGAAGAGTTAGTTGACATTTTCTCGACTCTAAACTTAACCCCCTCTCAACCTATGTTCTTTAGCTGTGGCTCTGGTGTGACGGCTTGCATCATTTTATTAGCCGCTAAACTGGCTGGTTATTCAAGTGATATGGGCGTTTACGATGGCTCATGGACTGAATGGGGCGCAAATGAAAAACTACCTATTGCCGTAACTAAAAAGTAATTCAGCTTCGCTTAATGATACTGTTAGAATATACTGCGCATGCATACGGAGCTTACTAAAGGTTATGGCTGAAGCCCATGACACTTAAGCATCTTATTGCTCAATCAGCTAGGCACTTATTAACTCAAGCGTTTAACACGGTTGTAACTTGAAGACGTAGTCACTTGAAGACACCTAGGTAGTGACAGAGTTAACACTACCTATGTGTAGAGCCATCCGGTTTCTAACAAAAACTGTGATTAATCATGAGTTAATTGTCAGCACGTTTATGAGTGTTAATATTTCATTCAAGAATCTCTGTTCGTAGCCGTTACACTATTTAATCATTGATATATTCATCTCTGATGTTTTATGCCTCGTTGTATTAATCACACTGGCGATATAAACGTTGTCACTTGCAGTCTGTTAAAAGTAGTCACCAACAAAAGGCATCTCATGGCTCTATTTAAGAAAAATATCTGGTCGCTGTACGCTCTGATCGTGCTGCTTACCCTGATACTTTTCAGCGCCTTTGGCATAACCAAGTGGCAATCAAACAGAGATGACTTTACTAAGCAACAGCATATCCAAGTTGAGATCTTCTCTAGCTCAGTAAACTCTCTATTAACTAGCCAAGAAGCACTGCTTGAAGTGGTTGGGCATCAACTTGCTCAGCAGTCCGACTTTACCCGCACGGCTTCGATTCAAATTCGACCAATATTAGATAAACTGCTTGATACTCATCCTGCAATAGCCGCTTTCGGGTTACTAAATCCTCAAGGGGATTACCTATCAATCAGCTCAAACCTACAACTGTCTGATCAATTGAATTTACTGGATCTCCCGTACACCAGAGACTCATTTCTAGAGGCTATATCGAGTAATAAAATGGTTTTAGGGCGCACCTATTTCCATGATTCTCTTAACAGCCTCGTGATCCCATTAAGAAAATCCATTTCTCTCGATGGCAAGAACGTTGATGCAGTCATGACCGCAGGTTTACGCTTAGACAGCACAATATTGTTTGAAAACAATGCGCACGCAGGCAATTACAACACGTTAACTCTACTTAGAACCGACAACTATCGTCAGTTTTTTTCTAGCGATATCGAGTCGCTAGACGCTTATTTAAAACCAGTTGATAACGATCTAATGGATCGCATTACCAAAAGCTTTTCTGAGCAAGTGACTGTCAGCGTCAAAGAAGCGAAAACAGGAAAATACACATATTCTTTCTGTATCGATGATAGCGCTTTCCCATCGCTCGTTAGCGCTAAATACATTCCAGACTACAAGCTTTGGGTTGTCGGCCGTACAGACCTAGAACACGTTGATGGTATATTCGCAAAAGAGTTCGGTACTCTTTTCTTTGTTTTTGTTGTTCTTCAGTTTGGTTTCTATTTTTTAGTAAAATCGATTGCGAAGAACGAGCAACGAACTCGCAGCCAATTGATTTACCAAGCCAATCACGATCCATTAACCTCTCTCCCCAACCGCTCCTATATGCGTAAAAACATTGGCAAGTGGATTGAAGATGAGTCAGAGCCATTCTCACTGCTGTTTATCGACATCGATAACTTCAAATGTGTTAATGATACCCATGGACATGACTTCGGAGACAAGGTGCTCAAACAAATTGCATTACGTTTGATGCGGTTTCGCTCCAGAGTCAGCCTATTGGTACGAGAATCCAGTGATGAGTTCTTGTTTTTAACAACGCTGAATAGTGAATCTGAAATTAAGCGACTATCAGAACGAATTATTGAAGTACTTTCTCAACCTTATGAAGTTGAAAGCGCTCAATTTTTGTTGAGTTGCAGTGTAGGTATTGCCCGCTTCCCAGACCACGGAAGAGATTTAGATAGCCTGTTACGCTCTGCCGATATTTCGATGTACAAAGCGAAACAGCAGCAAAACTCATACAGTATTTTTACGACTGAGATGCAAGACGCCCACCTCTACAAAATGAGAGTAGAACAAAGGCTTCGTATCGCTATCGATAAACAAGCTTTATTTATGGTTTTTCAACCATTGGTTCGTGCCGATGAAAGTACTCACGGTGTAGAAGCGCTTGTGCGTTGGGTAGATGATGAACTGGGTTTTGTCCCGCCAGACGTATTTATTCCTATTGCTGAAAGCACAGGTTTAATGCAAAAACTCGGCACCTTTATTATTGAATCCAGCGTTATGCAGATCGCTCATTTACACCGAACGATAGAACAAAAGATCGGTCTTTCGATCAATATATCCGTACGTCAGTTTTCACATAAGTCGTTCTCAGAACACCTATTCGCTACGCTTGAGAAATATCAGTTCTCACCAAACTGTTTAACGCTCGAGATTACTGAAAGCTTGTTCATTGAAGATGTGGCTATAGTGAAACCACTGTTTGAAGCCCTCAAAGAAAACGATATTAAGATCTCTCTAGATGACTTCGGTACGGGCTACTCGTCATTGAGCATGTTAAAAGCACTCCCTATCGACGAACTTAAGATTGATAAGAGTTTCATTGAAAACATAGCAGTCGATCAACAGTCACTAACAATGGTCCAGAACATCATCGCTATCGGTAAAAACTTCGGTATGGTGGTGTTGGCAGAAGGCGTAGAATCAAACGAACACTTCGCGATTCTAAAAGCATGTGGATGTGACTTAATGCAAGGTTACTACTTCTCTCGTCCTATTCCTTATGGTGAACTGTGCACGTACCTCTCTTCAATCCCTAAAATCACGAGTAAAGAGTCAGAACCTATTCTTTAGCGAGAGCAAAAGGGAGCCAAAACGGGCTCCCCTGGTTTATATTTTGCTAATCATCTAACTCAGCATGTTTCAACTGCTCATCCAAGTTAAGTACCGTCAAAGCATTACTTACGCTGGTTGCAATCACGTCTACTACGCCGGTTCTTAATGCACCTAACAGAGCTAATGGCTTACTGTTCTCGGCAGCAATGGCGATTACTTCAGCGATAGGACGGAACTCTTCCAAACCTAAGCCGATGACTCGGTCACTCATTACTGTGTTTGCCGCTTTACCATGCACGTCGAAAAAGTCATAACCCGCAAAGTCACCCACCACGCCTTGTAGTAAACGAGATTGAACGACCTCTCCCGCCGTAAACCAACCTAGGTCGACCATATAGCTGTTTTCACTCATGTCACCAATACCCACTAATGCAACATCTGCCTTACGAGCTAGATCGAGTGTTTGCTTAACAGTACTGTTTTCCATGAACGCGGATTTTTGTGCTTTGTTCTCTGCATAAGCAGGCGCATACAAGGTTTCAGAAGATCCACCGTATTTCTTGGCGAGTTGTCTACATATATGGTCGGCATTAAACATACCGCCTCTTGGGTGAATGCCGCCGATACCACATACGAATTTACAGTCACGTGGGGTAATTACGCCAGTATGGTGAGCAACCGACGATACGTTTCGACCTTGGCCAACCGTGACTACCATGCCGTTTTTTAGGGTGCTCGTTAAGTAGTTCGACACCAAGCCCGCAACCTGTAACCGCTGCTTCTCTTCATTCGGTTGGTCTAATGCAACCAGTGCACGCTTAACACCAAATCGTTCGATCAAACGTTGTTCGATCTTCGCGCTGAATACTGGGTGGTATTTCACGGTGATCTCGACAATCCCTTCATCGCGGGCTTGCTTGAGCATTCGACCAACCTTTGCACGAGAGATAGAGAACTTTTTAGAGATCTCTTCCTGGGTGGCACCATCTTGATAGTAAGCAACGGCTACTTCAGTGAGGAGATCAGTGTTTTCTTCGGAAACATCTTGGATATTCTTACTCATATACCACTCAACCAATATTTAACAATTATTTTACCTGCTGTACTTCCTAATATAGGAGAGCTCAGTAAGTGATGCACAAGCTTACACCCTGAACATATGTAACAACAAGGAACATTTGCTCAGCATCATAACCATAGTTTCGTTGTTGATTAAATCACCTCACTTTGTCTGTTAAACGTTTGCTTGCATACCCCATGATTACTGGAGCGAAATATATTTGACTGAAGTCACCATACGGTACTATTTACCGTTGACTTTGGGGCTAGATCGGATAAATATGGCTACATCATTTACTCATCGAGCGATCAAATGTTCTGTGCAAATGTTCGTTCGGAGAAAAATTTAAATTAATGTAAGTTTGACTCACTGGTACAACCATGAGGAACTTCATTAGTTCGCTTGCAAATGCCCACACCTCTCCCATTAAAGGGGTGTTCTGCGATACATAGGATGATCAAAATGAGCAATAAATTAGAGCAACTTCGTAAACTAACAACTGTTGTAGCTGACACTGGCGATATCGAAGCTATCAGCAAGTACACTCCTGAAGATGCAACAACTAACCCATCTCTAATTCTTAAAGCCGCTCAAATTGCTGAGTACGCACCTCTAATCGATGCTTCTATCGAATACGCTAAAGCGCAAAGTGGCGACAAAGCACAACAAGTTCAAGACACTTGTGACATGCTTAACGTGAACATCGGTAAAGAAATCCTTAACGTTGTACCTGGCCGCATCTCTACTGAAGTAGATGCTCGTCTTTCTTACGACATGGAAGGCAGCGTTGCTAAAGCTCGTCAACTTATCAAAATGTACAACGACGCTGGCATCACTAACGACCGCATCCTTATCAAACTGGCTTCTACTTGGGAAGGCATCCGTGCTGCTGAAATCCTAGAGAAAGAAGGCATCAACTGTAACCTAACGCTTCTATTCTCTTTCGCTCAAGCTCGTGCTTGTGCTGAAGCTGGCGTATTCCTAATCTCTCCTTTCGTTGGTCGCATCATGGACTGGTACAAAGCGAAAGAAGGTCGCGATTTCGAAGCTTCAGAAGATCCAGGCGTAATCTCTGTTTCAGACATCTACAACTACTACAAAGAGCACGGCTACAAGACTGTTGTTATGGGCGCAAGCTTCCGTAACATCGGCGAGATCCTTGAACTTGCTGGTTGTGACCGTCTAACTATCGCTCCTCAACTTCTAGCTGACCTAGAAGCAGCTGAAGGCGAAGTAGTAGAGAAGCTAATTGACTCTAACGGTACTAAAGAGCGTCCTGCTGCAATGACTCACGCTGAGTTCCTATGGGATCACAACCAAGACCCAATGGCTGTAGAGAAGCTAGCTGAAGGCATCCGCAACTTCGCAGTTGACCAAGGCAAACTAGAAGACATGATCGCAGCTAAGCTGTAATCACTACTTAATAAATAAGAGGAACGAATTTCGTTCCTCTTTTACATCTGTCCACGAATTATTAATTTCGAATCAATTTTGGAAGCAATTATGAACCGCAAACATCTAGCTAACGCTATTCGTGCTCTAAGCATGGACGGCGTACAACAAGCAAACTCTGGTCACCCTGGCGCACCTATGGGTATGGCTGACATCGCTGAAGTACTTTGGCGCTCTCACCTAAACCACAACCCGTCAAACCCAGAATGGGCTGACCGCGACCGTTTTATCCTGTCTAACGGCCACGGCTCAATGCTGATCTACTCTCTGCTTCACCTAGCAGGTTACGAGCTTTCAATTGAAGATCTTAAGAACTTCCGTCAACTGCACTCTAAGACTCCAGGTCACCCAGAGTACGGCTACGCACCAGGTATCGAGACGACTACAGGTCCTCTAGGTCAAGGCATCACCAACGCTGTTGGTATGGCGATGGCTGAGAAAGCACTTGCGGCACAGTTCAACAAAGAAGGCCACGACATCGTAGACCACTACACTTATGCATTCATGGGTGATGGCTGTCTGATGGAAGGTATCTCTCACGAAGCATGTTCTCTAGCGGGTACGCTAGGTCTTGGTAAGCTGGTTGCTTTCTGGGATGACAACGGCATCTCTATCGATGGCGAAGTTGAAGGTTGGTTCTCTGACGATACACCTAAGCGTTTTGAAGCATACGGCTGGCACGTAATCCCAGCAGTTGATGGTCACGATGCTGACGCTATCAACGCGGCTATCGAAGCGGCTAAAGCGGATCCTCGTCCGACTCTAATTTGTACTAAAACAGTAATCGGCTTTGGTTCTCCAAACAAAGCAGGCACGCACGACTGTCACGGTGCACCATTAGGCGCTGACGAAATCGCAGCAACTCGTAAACAACTAGGTTGGGAGCACGGTCCTTTTGAAATTCCGTCGGAAGTTTACTCAGAGTGGGATGCGAAAGAAGCAGGCGCAGCTAAGGAAGCAGCGTGGAACGAGAAACTTGCAGCTTATGAAGCAGCATACCCTGAGCTGGCAGCTGAATTCAAACGCCGCGTAAACGGTGATCTTCCTGCTGAATGGGAAGAGAAAGCATCGGCAATCATCGCTGATCTTCAAGCTAACCCAGCAAACATCGCATCACGTAAAGCATCTCAAAATGCTCTAGAAGCGTTCGGTGCTATGCTACCTGAATTCATGGGCGGCTCTGCTGACCTTGCGCCTTCTAACCTGACTATGTGGTCTGGTTCTAAGTCTCTTGAAGCAAATGACTTCTCTGGTAACTACATCCACTACGGTGTACGTGAATTCGGTATGACGGCTATCATGAACGGTATCGCTCTGCACGGTGGTTTCGTACCATACGGCGCAACGTTCCTAATGTTCATGGAATACGCGCGTAACGCTATGCGTATGGCTGCTCTGATGAAAACTCAGAACATCCAAGTTTACACGCACGATTCGATCGGCCTAGGCGAAGATGGTCCAACTCACCAACCAGTTGAGCAGATCGCGTCTCTACGTCTAACTCCAAACATGAGCACATGGCGCCCATGTGACCAAGTTGAGTCTGCTGTTGCTTGGAAACTGGCAATCGAACGCAAAGATGGCCCTTCTGCACTAATCTTCTCTCGTCAAAACCTTGCACAACAAGATCGTGACGCTGAGCAAGTAGCAAACATCGCTAAGGGTGGTTACATCCTGAAAGATTGCGCTGGCAAGCCAGAGCTAATCATCATTGCAACGGGCTCTGAAGTTGAGCTAGCGGTTAGCGCTGCTGCTGAACTAACAGCTGAAGGTAAAGCGGTACGCGTAGTATCTATGCCTGCAACTGATGCATTCGACAAGCAAGACGCTGAATACCGTGAGTCTGTACTTCCGTCAGACGTTACGGCACGTATCGCTGTAGAAGCTGGCATCGCTGACTTCTGGTACAAGTACGTTGGTTTCGGTGGCAAGATCATCGGTATGACAACGTTCGGCGAATCTGCACCAGCAGGCGAGCTATTCAAGATGTTCGGTTTCACTACTGAAAACGTAGTAAACACAGCGAAAGAGATTCTTGCTTAGTCTTGATTAAATTGCCTCGCCCTTAATTGGGTTGATGCATTATTAGTTCTACAATACCAAACGTATAAAGTGAAACTAAAAGGCCTGACTTCGATAGTCAGGCCTTGATTACCGCTTAACAGAAATATCCAACGTTACAGGATCATTTCACATAGTGGCTTTTTGTTTACCAGAACCTTAATTCTCTACTTATCGCTCCATACTGCCATTTCATTACCACTTGGCTCTCTAAAATGGAAGCGTCGCCCGCCGGGAAAGCTGAATATCTCACGGTTTATCTCGCCACTAGCATCAGTCACATCACGCTTGGTTTGCTCAAGATCTTCGCTATAAAAAACCATCAACGCCGCACCACCTTCAGCATTGGACGATAGATCCGCTAAATAAAACCCACCCATTAAGCCTTTACCTTCAAAAGCAGAATACTCAGGGCCGTAGTCTTCAAAGACCCAACCAAACACTTGGCTGAAAAATGCCTTCGTAGCGGCGATGTCTCGCGCAGCAAATTCAATGTAGTTAATAGAGCCGTGTTCCATAGCTGATTCCTTCTGCTTTATGCCTTTTTCCTAATGATAATATCTTACGCCCTAATTAGAATAGCTAGCACGCTAATGATAATAGCTTACGCCCTAATGAGCATAGAGAGCGTGCTTGAAGATCTAGTCTTAGACAATTACGCCAAGTGACATCACTTTTTACGAACGACAGGGTAATCAGAACCATGCAGTTCTTGTACAAAACCAGAACCGTCGCCACTGTGCGTGATCCATACTTTCTCTTTCGCTCGCGTCATTGCCACATAAAATAAACGACGCTCTTCCGCATAAGGGAACGCATCTGATGATTCGGTCAATGCGGCATCAATATGCAGTTGTTTTTTCTTGGTCGGGAACTGTCCTTCGTCAACACAAAGAATAATGACAAAGTCTGCCTCTTTACCTTTACTGCCGTGGCAAGTCATGAACTTGATATCAATGGAGGTAAAGATCTTCTTCCAGTCTTCCAACAACTCTGGCTTGTGGTAATGATTACGTCCAAGTAGCAGCACAGACTTGTTGGTTTTGCCTTTTGATTGACGGTTCAACTGGTCGAGGATTTTCTCAACTTCTTTGCTTGGCGCACTGTACACCGCCTTCTGCTTCTGTTGTTTGAAGCTATTCAGTTCTTTCGGAAGCTGAATCGGGTTTTCCTGCACAAAACGATTGGCAACTGCACCTAACTGATTGTTAAAGCGGTAAGTCGTATCTAGGTGATGAATGGTCGAGCTTTCAAAACGATCCTTAAAGCCCGTCGTCAAATCAACATCTGCGCCCGCAAACTGGTAAATCGACTGCCAATCATCACCTACCGCAAAAATAGAAGCTTGGTGTTGCGCTTTCGACTGATTACACAGCGCCTCAACCAAGGCAAGGCGATCTGGTGAGATATCTTGATATTCATCGATCATGATGAACTTCCAAGGCGAAATGAATTTCCCCTTCTCGACATACTGTGTCGCTCGGCTGATCATGATTGAGAAGTCGATATGATTCTGTTCTTTCAATTCCTTTTGCCAAGCGGTTACGCATGGCCAACACAGTGAAAGCTCGCTATTGAGGCGCGTATAGTCACGGTGATCAATCAGTTGTTGCTGTACTTCTTTTTTCGTTAAACCCGATGCATTCAACTGTTCAAGTTGCTTTTCAAGCCAACCAATCAATTTAAGATTTGAAACATGACTACCTAGCTCATCATCACCGGTTAAATAAGCAATTGGCCATTTAGACAAGTGCTTTTGCCAACGTTTAAAGTTGGTCGGCGTCATCCAGTGCTTCTTCAACCAATCAATGCACCATGCTTGGCGTTGGTTGTCATCGAGTGCGAGCGGAGAAATAACCACGCGTTCGGGTTCAACTTGGTTCAGTATCTTTAGACCCAACTGGTGGAAAGTACTGACTTGCACCTTCTCGGCTGATATGCCAATTTTGCTGTTAAGGCGCTGCTTCATCTCTTCCGCGGCTTCACGACCAAAGGCGAGCAGTAACAACTCTTCAGCTTGAGCTTGGTGGCTTTGCAATAAATACGCGACGCGAGCGGTGAGAACACTGGTTTTACCTGAGCCTGCGCCCGCTAAAATAAGGTTGTGATCATCATTCATCAAGACCGCATATTGTTGCGATAAGTTCAGGGGTGACGACTCACATTGAGCAAACAATACTTCCCAATTTTGTCTTTCTGTCTCTAACCACTGTTGATTCCTCTCGGCTTGCTGAATTTCCGTTTCAGACAACCATGGCTGCATTCGAGCAATGCGGTTTGGCATGCGCTGTGCCGCTTCCTCTAGAGTCATCGTCATATTTTCCAGACCTGCGTTGACCATGTCGACCCAAGTCTTCACTTTAGAATGCGGTAGGAAAGCAGGAAGTTGCTCAAGACGTGTCAATTCATCTTCCCATTGAGGAACGTGCTCTGCCAACTGTTCACATTGTCTGTCATGCCACTTCTGATAAGCAGCAACCGATGCGCGCGCAAATTGACGACATTGTTCCCATGGAAGGCCTTGGACTAACCAGCTTCGCTGTTTGCCATCTTGTTGATTAGCAAAAAACTGCAACGATCCCCAAAACAATCCGCGCTTTATCGCGATCTTGCCACTCCAAATAGTGAAAGGGATACGTTCTTCACTGCCTACTGAAGATAACAGCAGGCGTGGACCATCAAGCTCAACTTGATGATATTCATTTTGAATAAAAAACTGTGCAGTCTTATTAGCGCTTAGCTGCATTGGAGCGTGCTCTTTAATTGGGAATATTGAATTTATATCATGATGCAGTGAGAATTAATAATGTCTCACTGCTTATCGACGCTTTCATGACCACCTAGGGGCAATTATGGATAAGTATCAAATTCTTGTGCTTGATTTCTGTTAGGATTATGGTTTTAGTGTGTCAAGTGAGCGACTGTGGACTTCTCAGCAAAACTACGCCTTTATTGGGCGAATAAAACCATAAATTACAGCGTATTAATTCTCATCACTCTGCTCGGTGTTGTAGTACCTGCTTGGTATTATGGTCAAAACACACTGATCACACCATTAATTTTAGGGGTTATTGCTGCGGCTCTTGCTGAAAGTGATGATAGCTTTACCGGACGTTTGAAAGCACTCACGCTAACCTTTATCTGTTTTGCCGTTGCAGCCTTCTCTATTGAGATTCTCTTCGACACCCCTTGGCTGTTCGCGATAGGGCTTTTCGTTTCAACCTTCTCTTTTATTATACTTGGGGCAATTGGCCCTAAATATGCCAGTATCGCATTTGGATCATTACTTGTGGCTATCTACGCCATGCTTGGGGCTCACGAGAGCACTAACCTTTGGTTTCAACCTCTACTATTGTTAACGGGCGCAGCTTGGTACTACTTCATGTCGATGATTTGGCAGATCGTATGGCCGATGCAACCAGTGCAGCAAAACCTAGCAACAGTATTCGATCAAATCGGCAATTACATCGGCTCTAAAGCAGAGCTCTTCTATCCAGTTTCAGATTTGATTCCCCAACCACATCGCATTATTGAAGCCAAACTCAATGCTAGCACTGTTAACGCGCTCAACATGTGCAAAGCAACGCTACTCAACCGCTCTAAGCGCGGACACATTGACGGACCGAGTGACCGATTCCTTAATACTTACTTCATCGCACAGGATATTCATGAACGCGTAAGCTCCAGCCACTACCGTTATCAAGAACTGGCAAAACACTTTGAGCGATCAGACGTTTTATTTCGATTTAAGTATCTGCTCGAAGCCCAAGCTAAAGCTTGTAAAGAAGTGGCAAGCTCACTGAAGGTTGGCGCTGAATACCAACATGGCGAAAAATCTGTTCTGGCACTGGATGAACTGATGTCTTCACTTAATCATCTGCATCAACAGAACAACCCAGAATGGAAATCACTGCTCAACCAGTTGGATTACTTATTTAATAACCTAGCTACCGTCGAAAAACAGCTATCAAATATAAGTAACCCAGATGCAGAAAAACTAGAAGAAGGCGTACTGGACGATACCAACCCTCATACTTTGACGGCGATGTGGCATAAGATCAAAGCCAACTTGAACACCGACTCAATGCTATTTCGTCATGCAATTCGTATGGCGATCACTTTGACGATCGGTTACGGAATTATCCAAGGTTTTGAGATTGAAAGAGGTTATTGGATTTTGCTAACAACACTGTTTGTGTGCCAACCAAACTACAGTGCAACGCGACAAAAGCTGACGGCTCGTGTCATTGGCACCGTCGCAGGCTTGTTGATTGGAGTACCGTTGTTGACCTTTTTCCCATCTCAAGAGAGTCAGCTGGTATTCATTGTGGTCAGTGGCGTGATGTTCTTCGCTTTCCGTATCAATAACTACGGTTTCGCGACCGCCTTTATCACACTGCTTGTGCTCTTTTGCTTCAATCAATTAGGGGAAGGCTACGCAGTTGTATTGCCAAGACTAGCAGATACCTTCATTGGCAGCGCGCTCGCTGTTTTAGCGGTTAGCTATATTTTACCGGACTGGCAATCAAAACGACTTCACAAGGTGATGGCAGATGCGCTTGATTCCAATAAAGATTATCTCGCTCAGATCATTGGCCAATACCGTGTAGGCAAAAAAGACAGCCTTAGCTATCGTATTGCACGCCGCAGTGCACATAACAATGATGCAAATCTGACTGCCGCTGTTAGTAGCATGCTGGTTGAGCCGGGTAAGTATCGTACATCTGAAGATGAGAGCTTCCGATTCCTAACACTCAATCATGCACTACTCAGCTATATCTCTGCTCTGGGAGCTCATAGAACACGTATCGATGACGAAGCAACACACAAACTGGTACTGGACGCACACAGAGTAATACACGAGCATCTCGACGCTCTCAACGACCAGCTGTTTTGTCATCAAGAACAATGCGAAGTAAAAAACGCTTACGATCCTGAACTTGATAAGCGTTTAAGTGAATGGAGAGAAGAGGATGAGAGCTCTGTTAGAATGGTTCTACAACAGCTACATTTGATTTATCGAATGCTTCCAGAACTGCATACCTTAGCCACAAAATTTGCAGTTAAAGTTAAGATTGAAAAGCCGCTTGAAAAAGAAGTTTCAAGATGAAAAACAAAACAACAGTAAAAACAAAAAGATAACGAAACTGCTCATTTTTTGAACACTCCGTGTGTTTATACATTGCTCTACCAAAAGGCTCATCTAGGTAGAGCAACCACTTGCCTACCCTTTATCTACAAGGGCCGTTCAAATCTTACACGCATGTAAACTTGCTGACTTTGATTGACTCATCCATAACTTTGCCTAACATTCCTCGGACAAAAAACAACCAAAGGGATCTATAGTTGTCTTAGTTTTAGGAAACTTCAAACTTCATTTAATATTCACTTAATCTTGTTTGATTTATTGAATCAGTAAGCTATGCTCTATTGAGCATATGGATTTGAACTAAGGTCTCATTATGAATACACAGCAATTTGAAGCATTTAAGCAGAAAATACAGCTCCTTAACCCGCAGCAATTGAAAGCACTTCAAGGTGAAATAGACGAAAACCTTGAAACAGATCAACCTTCTCTTTTGACAGATGAAGAGTTAAACGTACTGAATGAGTTGTTCAATTAATAGACTAATGTCACTATTTTAGCTTAAATCCACCTGATCTTAGTAATTTGTAGCCGTTCTCCATTGCACTCAAAATATCGTCCGCCTAGACTCATTTCATACGTCAATAAAAGGTTCTGCTATGTCGATATCTGGTATTCAATCTGGTTACGCCATCATTCAGCAGTCAACCAACATGGCTGAAGAAGCCGCTATCGAGCTTAATCAAAACTCCAAACACTCTCCAAAAACCAACGACACTTTCCAAACTAGCGATTTGAGCTTCAATCAAATAGAACCTGAACAACCCATTTCGTTTAAAGAGAAAGAGCCTGAACCAGCTTCTTCCTCTACTGAAGCGTTATTAAAGCTGACACAGAGCGCAAATTACAACCGTGTTGGTGCGAGTGTGGTTGATCGTCAAAACGAAGCCATTGGTAGCCTTCTCGATATCCATATCTGATTCGAGCTACTATTTATCGATTTGATGGTTACCCTCTTTTTGACTAACAAATGGCTCTAAATCCATACAAACTGTAACTCATTATATCAGGCACTTGTTTCTGGTTTATTACTCGGTAGAATCAGCGCAAATCAATTTTGCTGCACAAACTTTACTTCATACTATTTATGCCAAAACTAAATCTGCATCGCCGTGACTATGTTTCTATTTTAGGAGGCGGCATCTCCGCAGACGAATTAGAAAAGAAGCTCCAGCCTCATTTTGATAAGCCAGTGAATAAACTGACTCCGAGCCCTTACCTGACTGAAAAAAACCTTACACGTCGCTGGGCGGCTCTCGATAATGCAGACTCGCAGCAAGAACTGCTCGACCCTCATACTCAAAGCCAGATTCAGGCTTATGAGAAAAACATAGAGCACTTTATTGGCACGGTAAAAGTCCCTGTTGGTATATCTGGCCCTTTAAGAGTCAATGGCCTGTTTGCTAAAGGCGACTACCTAGTCCCACTTGCAACCACTGAAGCGGCGCTTGTCGCGTCGTATAACCGTGGTTCAAAGCTGATCACAGCTTGTGGTGGTGCAAGTGCAATGTTGCTCAATGAAGGCGTAACACGCACTCCTGGTTTCGCATTCCAAGGATTAGTTGAAGCAGGACAGTTTGTGGCATGGGCAGTGACCCAGTATGACCAATTTAAAACCTTAGCTGAATCAACAACGTCGCACGGCAAACTTACCGACATCAATATCAACATCGAAGGTAACCATGTTTACTTGGTGTTTGAATTTCTAACCGGAGACGCTTCTGGTCAGAATATGGTAACTATCGCGACCAACGCTGTATTTGAGTACATCATAGAAAATACGCCGGTTAAGCCCGATCATGCTTTCCTTGATGGCAACTTATCAGGCGATAAAAAAGCCAATACACAAACCTTGCGCAGCGTTCGTGGTAAAAAAGTCACAGCCGAGGTCAATATCTCTGCTGAACTTGTCGCTAAGTACCTCCACACCACACCAGAGAAGATGGTGCAGTTCGGACAAATGACCACAGTCGGTGGTGCTCTAAGCGGTACGATTGGTATCAATGCTCATTATGCCAATGCACTTGCTGCACTCTACATTGCTTGCGGTCAAGACGCGGCGTGTGTTGCTGAGTCTGCGATTGGTATGACTCGTATGGAGCTCAACAAAGAAGGTGGTTTGTACGCGAGTGTAACGCTGCCTAACTTGATGTTAGGAACAGTCGGTGGCGGTACTGGCCTACCAAGCCAAAAAGCGTGTCTCGATTTACTAGGGCTACACGGCAACGGTAAATCACAAGCCTTAGCTGAGGTTTGTGCGGCTTTATGTTTGGCGGGTGAGCTATCGATTGTAGGCGCATTCTGTGCGGGTCACTTTTCGCGCGCTCATCACAAATTAGCGCGCTAGTTTCTGTTATAAAACCTTAAACCGACCGTTGTCACGCATTGAGTGAGTTGTGTATGGATTACTTACATTTATCGCGAGTGAGCCTTAAACACCTCACTGCGCTTCATATTATGCTGAACACCCACAGCGTCACTCAAACGTCAGAGCAACTCTTTGTCAGCCCTTCGAGTGTGAGTAAGACATTGTCTCAGCTGCGTGACATCCTTAATGACGAACTTTTCTATCGAGACGGCACCAAGCTGATCCCGACTCCCTTTGCCCTGAAAATAGCGCCCACTGTTCACGCGATTCTTTCCAGCATGAACGGGTTACTTCACCAAAAGAGTTTTACTCCTCAGGAGTATCAAGGCAGCTTTTCACTTTCGATGCGTGAAAGTACCTTCGAAGTGTTTGCCTCGAAGATCAGCAAAATCACCACGGAACTTGCACCAAGCGCCAAACTTAATATCTATTCGAAACAAGAACTTGGATTCGATGCTTTGCTCAGTGGTAAGGTCAACTTGATCCTGTTGCCACACGATATCTCTCAACCCCCAACGGATAATAAAGAGCTGGTGTGGGAAACGATTCTTCCTGATGAAATGGTTTGTTTGATGGGTGCACACCACCCTCTCGCTCAGCAAGAACTAACGGTTGAAGGCTATTTAGATTACAAACACATTGGAATCTTAGATAACGAACTGTCTAAGCCTTACTTTGAGCAAAACTTAGTGCAATGTCATAAGCCTAGAGATATGGCGATATCGGTAGCGGACTTTGGCGCGGCTGCGGTGCTATGTCACCACACACCTTTCTTGTTCACTTGCTCAAAACAATGGGCTGAGCATGCCAAACAAGCACAAGGCTTGGTAAGTAAACCGCTTCCTTTTAATTACGGAAAAGTAGCGTATAGTTTGGTATGGAACAAGCCAAACATGAATGATCAGGCGATCAAATGGTTGTGTGACTTGTTTTTAGAAGCCTAGACCTTTGTTAGAAGCAGATTGAACTAACTAGACTGGTTTTATAAAGACTGAAATTTGATAAGAGACTAAGTATATACCTCAGGGGTTTGCATTGCTCTTTGAACAATTGAGTAGAGCTTATCGTGAAAGCTCTGCATTTGTTGTTCGGTGCATTTAGGCCACTCTAAAGCTTCGCCAATTACCCCATGATGTTGGAACGCATTTAACCGAATTCGAACATCACTTGGCAAACCCTTCAAGTAATACCCGACCTGCTCTACCTCGATATCTAGGTCACTTTTATTAGGAATATGCAGTAACCGAACTTCATGTAATTTGCCTTTATCAGCTAAGTAGTTAATGGTTTCAAACACTCGATGGTTCCCTCTACCCACTAACCATTGATACGTTTCAGATTGCCATGATTTTAGGTCGATCATCGCACCATCAAGGTAAGGTAATACCTTATCCCAACCTTGCTGTGTCAACGAGCCATTACTATCAATAAAACACGTTAAGTGTGCCAATTGCGGATCGCTTTTGATCGCCTGAAATAGCTCGACGATAAACGGCAATTGCATGGTCGCCTCGCCACCCGAAACGGTAATACCGCTCAGGAAGAATTGATTGTGCCTAACCAGTTCAAGCACATCTGATACCGTCATCGTGGTGATTTTGGGGCTAGACTTATGATCACAGATATCGACGCACTGATCGCAGTTGGTACACGCTAACGGATCCCACTTCACTTTGCCTTCAATAAGACTCAGAGCACTGCTCGGGCAGCCACTCACGCAGTCTCCACAATGGTTACAGTGGTTGATGGTGTGTGGATTATGACAAGTGATGCAATAGAAATTACACCCCTGTAGGAACAGCACCAAGCGATTTCCTGGTCCATCAACACAAGAAAAGGTCAGCACACGGCTGACCTTCGCTTGTTTTTCTGTCTTATTATTTTTAACCCTAGCCATTTGAGTTGTTAGATCAGAAATTTTCATAATTCACATTGTTCGTATTCGAGAAACACATAACATGCGTACGTTAAAGCTATTCGTATGTCGGCGACATCTCTAAGCTCGCTACGCGTGGTTTACGCTCTAGTATGCCCGTATTTTTTGCAGCTTCAGCACCAAGGAAAGTGGTATTGGTGCGTGAACCTTGCTCGTCATATTTGGCAATGTCAGACAGCTTAATCATATAACCTGTCACACGAACCAAATCGTTCGATGCTACGTTAGCGGTGAACTCACGGTAACCCGCTTGAATCGCCCCTTTACACAGGTTGAACATCGCTTCTGGGTTGGACTTCACCGTTTCGTCAATCGTTAGAATGTCGCTGATGCCCGACGTGTAGAACTTGTGGTGACCAGCCGTCGCACGTACGTAAGACACTGGATCCGGTTCTGTTCCATAAGGGATGCGTACACCCGGCGTCACATCTTCATCGAGGCTGATACCACCTTGAGCGTGTAACAGAGCCTTACCTTCCAGCCCATATTTCACTTCCGAGTTTTCAACAATCTCAGCCAGCTTTTCAGAAATACGATGGCCTAACTGATTTGCTTGTTCATCGTGACCATAGCGCCCTGCTTTGCCTTCTTTTTCCATTAAGATGTTAACCGCCTCAGCCATGCCATAAATACCAAACATTGGCGCAAAGCGATCTTCTTCAATTAAGCCTTCTTTGGTTAAGAAGCCTTCGAAGAAGTTAGACTCTTCATGTAAGAAGCGACTACGTGCATTCATCAATTCGATCATGATGCTGCTGTAGTTAGGTAGTACTTGCTGTAAGAAGTCTACGCTGTCTTCAGATTTCAGAGCCACTTGCTTGAGGTTCATACGTACTAGCGTGTTTGAACCACCCGCCAGAGGCAAAGAGTTGTAGCAACTCACGATGCCAAAACGCTTATCTCCGTACGCAGCGGCGTGTGCAGGATAATTGGCAATGTGCGGCTTGCTGCATTCACAGATATTGCTCGCAGCATGACGAAGCAGGTCATCAGATGTGACTGCAGGGTCGTACATAAAGGTTAAGTTAGGTGCGATCTGCTTGAGTTCAGCATCCACACGTAAAATAGTGCGACATACAATGTTGTCACTAGGGCCAATATTAACGTGCATGAAGGCATCTGGCAGCGTGCGATCCAGCATGATCCAGAACAGCTTCAGCTTTTGGTATACCTGCTCATCCGTCAAACCGCCAACAAAAGGCATCAACACATCGTCCAACTGGCCTAAGTAAACCGGAATTGAAGTCACTGATGGAACGTGATGATAAAGGATGGTGAGCATGTTCAATGCTTCGTCGAAATTAGTAGCCGCGCTAAGCTCTAAATACTTGGAGCCTTGATGTAAGTATTTAGAATAATCAGGAAGCACATAGCGCGGCTTAAATGGGGCGTGACCTTCAAACATGTCACACAGCACACCTTGTTGTAAGGCTTGCTCTACTTCATTGCTTACCGGCATATACGGCAGACTGGCTTCAGCTTCTAAGGCAAGATAGCTCGACTTCTGTTTTGGGGACAGGTTGGCATCTGAAATGATATTGCTAAAGCGTTGTTGTTGTTCTGAAAATGTTGAAGAAGTAGATGACGCAGATTGGTGGCTCATGATTAAACCCTTAATATTCTTATGGGCTTATTTTATGTCTCACACTTACATTTCCACTAATGAAATGTATGCAAGCCTACATTTCCAAAATGGAAAACACCATTTGTAACTTAGTAATTTATGAATAGATAGCTTGTAAATTTTGTGAATAGACAGTTTTTAAATTGGCCATTTGCCAATTAACGATGGTTGTTTATCGATGATTGTCGTTGGGGAAGGGAAAGAATGAGCAGAAGAGATTAGGCCGCTTAATTGAACCGTTTAGTTTAAAACGCAAGTGCGTATAAATAGAAAACCCACATAACGGATCCAAAGATCGTTGATGTGGGTTTAGTCAATTAAGCGTGAGTGCGGTTATCTGGAGTTATCTATACGTCAACTCCAGATACGTCAACTACAGACAAGTGACCTATAGATGAGGAACCACTTGTTTACGGCCTACACCCATCAGTACCTTCAAAGTACCTTGTGGGGTGTTGATTGAAAACGGTGTTGAGACTTCAACAATCGAAAAACCTGCTGCGCTCAATACATTCTGGGAACGCTGTTCGCTGACCCCAAAATCTTCGCTGTCGTTTTCTAAGTACCAATCCCAGTGTACAAAAACCCCATCGTTTTCTAACAGAGTATAAATAAGGCTGACCGTATCTTGTAGGTTCGGAATAAAGCCACATACCGAAGAGGCTACCACTAAGTCAAACTGATTTCTGAATGCTGGGTGTTGGGCTGCAAGTCCGCGCGATAAGATATCAACGACAGGCTCTACATTAGACAGCTCTTTTTTATCTAACTCTTCAATCATCCCTTCTGAGATATCGAGAGCGATGATCTCTTTTGCAAAAGGAGATATTTTCTGGCTGAGTAATCCTGTACCACAACCAAAATCAAGGACACGGGTTCCGTTCAAATCAACGAGCTGTGTTAACTGGTCAAATGCGGACTGTGCGAATACAGCAGTAGCGGGATCGTTATCCCAATCAGGTGCGTACTCGTCCCATTGTTTCGCCATCATGGCCTCCATCTTTACTTCTTGTAGGTTCGGAACGCCCCCAGAATAAACCAAATTAGTCAATTCGTCATAGAGTTATCATGCAAAGATGGACTATTTCTAAGATAGTCAGCACAATATTCAGATAATATGCACCGCCACCCGCTCAATATGGAAATGAAATGAACCTTTCTCAAGTCCAAGCCTTTTGTTCTGTTGCTGATTTAGGATCCGTCTCTGAAGCTGCTCGACAGCTAGAATGCAACCGAACCAAACTGAGCATGTCGATCAAAGCCTTGGAAAAAGAGTTAGATGTCGAACTGTTTGTTCGCAGCGGTAACCATGTCGAACTGTCAGAGGCCGGTAAGGCCATCTATAAAGATTGTGAAGGCATGTTGGTAACGGCAGCACGCATTAAGCAAACCTGCTTACATGTTTCGGGTGAATTCAACGCCGAGATTTGGATCGCACGCGACGATTCCCTTCCCGATGAAATGTGGCAAAGTTTATCGCACGCCCTAAACAACAAATACCCTTCCACTTCTTTCAACTTCGTTCTCGCGTCTAGTGGCGACTTGGCTAATCTTGTCGAAACTCAGCAAGTTGATTTTGCGTTTGGTGTCGATTACGAGCGTGTCGACGACCCAAGAATTATCTATAACCCACTCGGCAAGATCCGAATGATGTCGGTATGTAAGAAAGGGCATGATTTGAGTGCGATGCGAAGAGTGTCGGATGAAGTACTAAGAAATTCGATGCAAGCGACCATGGTTTATCTCAATGAAAAAGATAACCCTGAGCTTGAGCCCTTCTCACGCCGATACATCGGCTTCTCTAGCTTCGACTTTATGTTGGATACGATTCTACGAGAAGATGCATGGGGCGTAATGCCTGAGCCATTGATACGCCATTTATTGCGCGAACAAGAATTGGCGGTGATCAAGCACACTTATGGCCTGACTCAAGAAGACTACTGTATGTTTACCGCGGCAGGTATGGCGGAACACCCAGGAATGAATTGGTTAGCGGATCAGATCAGCGATTACTTGTTTGATTTCTAAAGTGTCAGATAATGTTCTATCTCGACACTTAAAGTCATCTAGCAAATAAAAAGCCCTCTCTTTAGAAGACCATCACGTGATCCACTAAATAACGTCCGTCTTCTTCAACCAGTACCATTTCAGCCACAAACTCGCCTTTCGCAATGGTATACGCTTGCTTCCAAACAAAAGCGATAGAATCGGAGCGTCTGAATAGCGCCACAGGTTCACGTTCAGCAAAAAAGCCATTACTGTGCTGATAATGATGACACACCTTTTCCAGATACTCCGGCGTCACAATATCCTTCATGCGCTGCGTAAAATCTCGGCAGTGCTGAGCATGGTCAACCTTGGTCGAGCCGTCCATCAAATTATCCATGATCGGGTTAGCAATCACCCACAACTCACTATCACCAATATCGTCAAACTTCATATTTATCCATTCCTTTGAAACTGCAGCCAAATAACACAATTCGATAAAACGCTTGCAACCAATCTGTTTTATTAATCATAAGCGATCTTATTTTACTTGCACACCATCTCTAGAAAACAGTCATCGTCAACTTTACTGACACCAAAATTCTCCACTAAGCCATTGAATAATAACTACTTGAATGTAAAACGGGTTACCGACATATAAACGTCATCAGATAAAGTTTGTAAAGCTAGCTCAATATTAGAACAATGAAGTTATCAAAAACATCTGGAAAATATTATGTGTGACAGGAAAAGCCAAAACGAAAACCGAGTACTCTTGTTCTCAGCCCTTTTAGCATCAGGCTTCGCAATTGGCGGATTGGTGTTGGGTCTTCTCGTTGGCTCTCTAGTCATAGTATTTGACGGTGTCTATTCTCTTATCAGTTTACTGTTAACTTTATTGTCACTAGCTGCTTCGAAATACATTAATCGCCCATCAGACAGGGAGTTTCCGTTCGGTCGAGCAATCATTGAGCCGATCGTAATCGCGATTAAAGCGATTGTGATTCTGCTTGTGGTCGGTTATTCGCTTTATTCTGCGATTGGTGCTCTGATGACAGGTGGTCGTGAAGTCGATGCTTCTATCGCAACTCTGTTTGGTATTTTCAACGTATTGGGTTGTGGTTACGCTTGGTGGTACATCGCTAACAAGAGCAAACGTATTTCTTCAGGTTTGATTCAAGCTGAGTCTAAACAGTGGCAAATGGATACGCTGTTGAGTGTGGCAGTTACGGCAGGTTTCGTTGTTGCTTGGTTGGTGGCTTACTCTCCGTTTGCTGAATACGCGGTATATGCCGATCCAATGATGATGTTGCTGATGTCTTTCTACTTTATCAAAGTGCCGTTCGACATGTTACGTGAAGCAATGCGTGAACTGCTAATGATGTCGGCAACCAAAGATATTTGTGACGCGGTAGATAAGAATGTTGTCGCTGTGGACAAAGATGCGGAGCAAGATTTGGAGCTAATGGGTGTGACTAAGGTTGGCCCGGAACTAAGAGTCAATGTTGATATTCATACTAACGACCAAGATGCGATTACGGTTGATGATATTGAACGAACACGCCATCAATTAAAGCTACGCTTATCTAAAATGCCTTATGAGCTTCAATTGAATTTAAATATTACGGCTTAATGGTCTGGTCCCTAGTAACCTTTATACATCACTTTTATATTATAAGTTTTACTTTCAAATTTGTTCGCCCCTTCGTACAATACGAGATTATCTTATTTTAGTGATCGTGACATGACCCCTTCTAAGCACTTTAATTATTTTTTAAGTGAAAAAATAAACGACATAGTTGAAGCTCCTAATGAAGCAAGTATTCTTACGATTGAGGCTAAAATAAGAGAGTTTGCCTCTGAAAATGACCTACCAATCCCAAGCGCCGTTGATTATTTTTGTACAGGATCACGGTTATTAAAATTGGGGCAAGTACATCAAGCCTTTGAACATCTAACTGAAGCACTACATCGAAGTGAAATATCCAATATTCACGACATTAAATTCTGCATAGAATACTCTATTGGCGTTGCTCTCATACGATTAGGCTGTTATTCAAAAGCCATTATTTCTCTAACTAAAGCAAGTGCATCAAAAGCCGTTAACAATGAACGCCTCCTAACTCGAATATATAATAATTTAAGTTACATTTTTTTAGAAACCCAAGATTATTCAAAAGCTCAGTACTATTGCAAGCTCGCATGGGAAATAGAAAAAAATTCTCTTCAAGCTTCATCGAGATCAATATTAAGTAACCTTGCTATCATTGATTCAACGCTAGGTAATAAAGCCGAGGCCGAAAGAAAATTCACTTTATGTCGAGAACTACTCAATAAACACCCTAGCCTTATTGGTACTTACTTTTACCACAGTTGCTATGCAGAACACCTTCAATCTATCAACCAGATTGATGAAGCACTCTCTTCTTTTAAGACTGCAATTGAAATCTGTGAATTACTGGGCGACAATTTTTACTTAATCGAAACTTTAAAAAATTACTGTTCATGTGCAATAGAGCATGAAAGAAACGATATCCTTGAGCCATATTTAAGCCGTGCTATATCTTTAGGAAACAAATATGGCAGCGCTACATCACTACAAAAACTCGCCTCATCACTATTTAATTTTAGTCGCCAAGAAGCAACGGAAGCCCAACAATCTAAGATAGTTGAGAAGGCCTTTGAACTTCAGTCAATAGCATTCCAGAACCTTTCCGAGAGTAATAACGAAGCCGTTTTTCAATTGTATCAACTGTACTCAGAACGCCCCGCATTAGTGAAAGCACACTCTTTCACAACAGATTTAGATTTAATTACTTCATTTGGTGAGTATTTAAGTTCACATTCAAACCTCACCGATATGATACAACGCCTTCACGAAGATCTGAAAAAGGTGATGCCAGTTGAGTCTCTTGGGCTAGCTTTGTATAACGAAGATACACAACAACTGACCTATGAAATTTATTTAGACCTGGGTGTTACACTCGAACCTTTCACTGTCGACTGTACAAAACAAGCGACATTAAGTGCATATTGCATTAATAACAGAATACCTTTCTGTCATGGTGCATTTACAAAAGCAGCACTGAACAAACTATTAAATAAACCACTCGGTGAGCACGCTTTAACTGGTGTAACTAAAGAAGACTACTCGTCTGTTATCATGCTGCCGCTCATTCTTGAGGGTAAGCGCCTTGGTGTTCTTACCGTCCAATCCATTGAGCCCAACGCATACCAAGAACATCACTTATCTTTAATGAAACATTTGGGTTCTTATTTATCCATTGATCTTCAGAATAAGCAGCAAAAGAAACAACTTGAAGAACAAAAAATGACGCTCAAAACACTGATGAATTTAGATCCACTCAGTCAATTATTTAACCGTTTAACCTTGGCAGAATCCATCACACAGTGGCGTGATACTGTAGAAATAGAACAACCCTACGCGTTACTATTAATTGATATTGACTACTATAAACAATTCAATGATTGCTACGGTCATGTGAAAGGGGATGAGGTTTTGGTTACCATATCAAAACAGCTTAAACATCATTTTTCAGCAGAATCTTTTAAGGTATTCCGATTTGGCGGTGATGAATTTTTAGTTTTATGTACGGGTGAAACAAAAAACGCGTTGCTAGCAAAAACTTCTCAGCTCTTATCCGGTGTGCATGATTTAAATATCAGCCACAAGAAGTCTAAATGCAGTGATCGCTTAACTCTTTCGGTTGGTGGAGCGATATTCACACACTTTGATATTTTAAATCTAACCAATGAAGAGCTGATCCAAAAAACAGATAAAACACTCTACAAAGTAAAAGACCAAGGAAGAAATGGAATATTGATTGAAGACTAGGAAATCCTCGCACTGATATATAAGCGCAAATTAAGACTGAGAATGAACATTTTTAGAAGCCGACGCCTTAACCGTCGTCTTTTTGTCTCTGGTTACCCACCAGCAAGCCAGTGAACCAACAGTTACCATACATACGCCCTGCCAAAAACTCATGCTCAATGACAAGCCCAAAATCATCGAGGAAAGTAACGTCGCGAAGATTGGCGTAAAGTAAGACATGGTTGCAAGAAACACCATATTCCCCCCCAGAATCGCTGTGTTCCAAAGCGCGTAACCAGCCCCCATACAAGCCCCAGCAAGTACTAAGTCAATCGCAGCACTTGAAGTCATCACCATGCCAGTTTCGTCACTCAATGCATATTTGATCCACAGAGTGACCGCAGTAGCGATAAAGAAAAGCACAATCGCATTCTGCCCTTTGGCAACACGTTGGGTGTAATTGCAATACACCGCCCAAATAATCGCGCCGAAAAACGCCATCGAATAGGTTTTAGGGTTCGTCGCAATATTGGCCGCTATTTGATCGACAGAAAGCCCCTGATCGCCGCTGATACTCCAAGCCACGCCAAAAAACGCTAAGACGATACTTGGATAAACCAACCAGTTTATCTTTTTGTCACTCAACAGCACCGCAAACAACACCGTTAGTGCAGGCCATAGGTAGTTGATAACGGCCATTTCTAAGGCTTGATGTCGGCTATTTGCCATTCCTAAAGCCAGAGCCAAGAAGATTTCGTAGCAAACGAATAAGGCACCACCGATCATCAAATACGATTTAGAGAAGCGCGACAGCTTAGGTAACCCCATAACACAGACTAACAACAGTGAGCTCACTGTATAAAGACTGGCAGCACCACCAATTGGGCCCAGTTGTTCTGACACACTACGAGACAATGCAATTAAGCAGCTCCATAGTAAAATGGCAGCAATGCCGTAGCAGCTATGGCGATGAGATTTCAGCACGCCTCTTCCTTCTCTTTATTGTAATTAGGTAATCAAAGCGAGCTTAAGCAAAGGTAGGCTTAAACACCACTATCGATAAGTTGCAGTGAGTAAAAATAAGTAGCCGAGCACATAACTGTACTCGGCTATCAATCATTTACTCAAAATTCTAAAAGCAGTTAGCAATTATGCCAACAAAAGTGCTTGCAGGTCAGCCAGAGACTTGACCTGATAATGAGGGTTAATTCCTGCTGGCGTCGCTTTCTCTTGGCGGTTCAACCAACAGGTCTCAATACCAAAATCCAAGCCACCTAAAATATCAGAGTGTGGGTTGTCCCCGACCATCAATACTCTTTGCTTTGATGGCAATCCAATCAGCTTGTGCGCATGCTCAAAAATTTCCGCGTCTGGTTTAGCGACACCGACTTCCTCAGAAATGATCACATGGTCAAAGTAGTCTGTCATTCCTGTTCGTTCCAAACGGATTGACTGCAGCTCTGTGAAACCATTGGTGATGATGCCCATGTTCACTTTGCCTTTTAACGACTCCATCAACTCTTTTGCACCAGGAAGCAGAGAACAGATGTCTGCCATTGCGGCTAAAAACGCACTGTTTAGTGCTGCCGTGGTTGTCTCTAACTTTGTTGCCCAGCTTTCAAAACGCGCGTGCTTCAGTTGTGCAGCCGTAATACGGCCATCTTGGTAATCGACCCATAACGGCAAATTAACCTCTTGATACACTGAATAATCCTGTTCGCTAAAGTCCACGCCAAAACGGGAGAACATCAGCTTCATTCCTTGAAAAGCATCAAAGTGGAACAAGGTTTCATCTGCATCAAAGAATATCCAATCGTACTTCATTTTATGTCCTATTATTCGCGCGGTTGAGCAGTGCTTGTATTTATTTTCTCGTTGCCTCAAAGGCCAGATGTGCATTCTACTATCAATTTTGTGAGCCTGAATATAGTTCTAAGAATTTATAGAAAACAAGCAACAAGTCATGATGTATCGCAAATTTTGCCACATATTAAACCAATACCATACAAGAAATACACTTAAGTACCGGGAGGTACCATGAAGCACTTCTTACCGTCATCCGTCATGCTCACCCCATTCCTTGTTAAGTATTATGATGAACAACCAGAAGACACCTCTGACGCCTTAGATGCCGATGAGTCTCAGCAACCTCAAATTGAAGCTAACGATGACTCACGCAAACCATCGACACAAACTGAACTTGAACCGACGTTGAGTGAATAGCCTTTACTTTCATGGTCATGGAACGTAATTCTGTTATTAAATCAATCAATAGTTCGCTTTCCATTACTGACAATAAACACATAAGAAAACCATAAAAACGATTGCTATATGAGCCCTATCACAACACATAATCACAAAGTGGTAGTTCGGAATCAAAGTTATTCCAGATCAATGGTCGACCAGTTGATTGCCGACAACATGTAGGAAATTAAAAAATCATAATTAACGGAGTTTTCCAATGTCTACTGCATTTTACATCCCTACAATCAACTTCATGGGTACTGGCTGTTTGAAAGATGCTGCTGATAGCATTCAGTCTCAAGGCTTCAAAAAAGGTCTGATCGTAACGGATAAGATCCTTAACCAAATTGGCGTGGTTAAACAGGTACAAGACCTACTTAGCCAACGTGGCGTAGACGCAGTTGTATTCGACGGTACTCAACCAAACCCAACCATCACTAACGTGAACGATGGTCTTGAGTTACTAACTGACAACGATTGTGATTTCGTTGTTTCACTAGGTGGCGGTTCGCCACATGACTGTGCAAAAGGTATCGCTCTGGTTGCCTCTAATGGCGGCAAAATTGCAGATTACGAAGGCGTAGACCAGTCTGAAAAGCCAATGATGCCTCTAATTGCTATCAACACAACAGCAGGTACAGCTTCTGAAATGACGCGTTTCTGCATCATTACTGACGAAGCTCGTCACATTAAGATGGCTATCGTTGATAAGCACACAACACCGCTTATCTCAGTAAACGATCCTGAGTTGATGCTTGCTAAACCTGCATCACTAACGGCAGCAACAGGCATGGATGCGTTGACACACGCAATCGAAGCTTACGTTTCAATCGCAGCAACGCCAATCACAGACGCAGTTGCGATTAAAGCAATCGAACTTGTGCAAGCACATCTAAGAACAGCAGTAGCGCACGGTGAAGACATTGAAGCTCGCGAGCAAATGGCTTACGCACAGTTCATGGCGGGGATGGCATTCAACAACGCTTCTCTTGGCTATGTTCATGCAATGGCGCACCAACTGGGTGGTTTCTACGACCTTCCACACGGTGTATGTAACGCTATCTTGCTACCACACGTTCAACGTTACAACGCTCAAGTTTGTCCAGATCGTCTACGTGATGTTGCAAAAGCGATGGGTGTGAATGTTGAAGGTATGACAGCAGAGCAAGGCGCAGAAGCAGCTATCAACGCGATTGTTCAACTAGCAAATGACGTGAACATCCCAACAGGTATTGCTCAACTGGGTGCTAAATTGGAAGACATCCCGACTCTGTCTGACAACGCTCTTAAAGACGCTTGTGGTTTCACTAACCCTAAACAAGCGACTCACGAAGAAATCTCAGCGATCTTCGAAGCGGCAATGTAATCTAGCGACAATTTATTCGAGCTAGAAACACGCGGCTCTTGCTAAAAATAAACAGCTAACACAAACGGGCTCACCTTCTGAGCCCGTTTTTTATCTGTCCAATCCCTTTCAAATATTTCTCTTCCCTACTCCCAAGAGCCGCTAATCAATAGCGACTCACCACTAAAAAGTCGCATTGTTGCGATCGCTTGGTTATAGTCAAACTATTGATATATAGAATGACAAACAGGTTCCATTGAGTCGTTGGATAGTTAGCACCTCATTATTAGCTTCACTCGTTGCCCACTCCGCTCAAGCAGAGGAACAAAATGAGTGTCACAGTCAACCGCTAGAAGACGCCCCTGTCGAAAAGGCCTACCACTACCTAAACAGTAAATTTTGCCAACCCGCATTATGGTTTGACAGTTTCTTTGTCGATGACCGCATTACCGAAGATGCTCGAGCGGGCACTTCTGTCCGTTGGTACAACGATTTTATTTACTCAGAAGGTGGTGACGTCGACTACTCAACCAAGCTCAACGCACGTTTACATCTTCCCTTTGCGAGTAAGCGCCTAAAATTAATCTACGAATCTGTCAGCGATGAAGAGTTCTTTGATTTTTTTCCACAAGATTCAGAGGAATTAGAGAGCGCACTCGGCCTTCGTTACGATGCTTATGCGAAGGGTTACAGTAGCTTCAATATTAAAGCGACACTGCGTCCGCGTATTGAAGCTCGTTATCGCTTTACCTACCCTCTCACTACCGATGCCGTATTCAGGCTGACCCAACGTGTGTATCAAGAAAAGCAAGAAACTGGCGAGATCACCGATATCGATTTTGATCTTTCTTTGAGTGATGACTTCTTAGCGCGATGGTCGAACTTTGCAGGTTATAACGACGACCTTAAAGGCTGGGAGTACGGTACGGGGCTAACTTTGTATCACTATCTTTCTCAAGACCAAGCTCTGCAATACAGCGCGACGATTGCAGCAACCAGCGAGCCGTATAACCACTACGAATACTCACAGGTGTCGATAACCTACCGAGAAAACGTTTGGAAAGAATGGCTGTTCTACGAATTGATTCCGCGCTACCAATGGGAGCGAGAGCCCTATGAGAAACATACCGAAGAAGCCAACATCACCCTTAGGCTTGAAGTCTTGTTCAACAATGTCTAGTGGAACTAGTATCTAGTGAGTGTTTGTGAGATTGGGGCATCGTTAGATCGAAAACGAGGCACAAAAAAGCACATCATGTGATGTGCTTTTTCAGTTCTATATAAGGCTTAAACTGTAATCTTAACCTTTGTAATTTCTTACTCGCGCCGCTTCTGCTTCACGTTTATCGACAACTGTCTTACCGATTGGCGCCAGCGAGATAACCGCGAGCTTAAGATGTTGAATCGCGAACGGAATACCAATGATGGTAATGAAACACGCCACAGCTGACATGATGTGACCGATTGCTAGCCAGATACCCGCAAATAAGAACCAAATCACGTTACCAATCACGCCTAACGGGCTCGTACCGATGTCCATTTCATTGGTCAGCTCGTCACGCGAAATCGCTTCCTGACCAAATGGGAAGAATGAGAAATTACCCATAACAAAACACGCTCTACCCCATGGAATACCAACGATGGTAAGGAATGCGAGCAGTCCGAAGAACCACCAAGCTAGTCCCATAAATACGCCACCGAACAGAAACCAAATGATGTTTCCTATTGTTTTCATTCTGTATTCTCCAAATCTTGTAATACTGTTTATTTCATATGCCGAGTAAGGCAATACTTGTTCTAATAGGTTCATTATTGTTGAACCTTTATGAACCGTTTATGAATCACTTACATTTTATGTGATTGATACACGCCACGAAACGTCAAATCCGCATGGGGCTCATCGATTTTATTTGATACCATGCTCTTAGATTTTTAGTACCACAAAGCTAAACAGCTACAATAGCTACAACAACTAATTGAAGGCCGAATTTATGAACAACACTGAGCAACCTAAAAAGAAAATGAAAAACTGGGTGCCAATCGTCTTCTTCGGACTTCTCAGCACAGTCCCAGTGTTCATGTTCTTAGTCGACGTGTACATCAACCAGTATATGTAACAGAGCCGGACATCCTAGCTATATAAATGGATATAAGAACCCTTTCCTGTATCCATTTCAGTTCCAATTAGATCAGTTCTTCTTCAGCCAGCTCTTCCGTGATCAAATCAGCTCTTCGCTAATAAAATCTAGAATGTCTATCAGCTCATGATCAGGCAGATTTAGTAAGTTATCCCCTACATACCATTCAATCTTACATTGGTTTGGCAACTCACTGATCGCTGGGTTTCCTATCCAAATCTTGTGTTTCTTCGCGATGTTATCTCTCACAATAATGCCGTCTTCATAGCTCACAGGTAAATAGAGGTGAAGCATGTTGACCTGCGGTTGCTGCGGATTAACAGTGAACTGAGGATAATCTAATAAGATTTGGTAGATCTGTTTTGTTCGCTCAAACAGCGATGGCATCAACTCTAATCGCTCATCAAACTGCATTGCAGCTGAAACCACATAAGGCGTTCGGTGATAAACATTGCCGCCTTGACGCTTCATCCACGCAGATGCTTTCGCCACAAAGGCTTTATCACCCAGTAACAGTGAACCACCGAGGCCGTTCAGCCCCTTATAAAGCGAAACATAGGCACTATCAAAACCCTTAGCAATTTCGCTGTATGGTTTTTGGTAATACGCGCCGCATTCCCACAAACGCGCACCATCCATATGAAGGTGAATTGATTGTTCTTTGCAGTACTGCTTAATCGCTTCAAGCTCATCCCATTCTGGTAATTGGCCGCCGATTTCACGCATGGGTAATTCATATAGAGCGGCTGCAATCTCATCAGGCCACGCCTTTAAGTCATCAACATTCCAAGTGCGAAATACGTTGCCGACTGGAAGTACATTGAAGCGGTTTTGGAGCTGATACCCTTGGCGTTCATGACGCATAATATGACTCGATTCATGCATCGCCACTACAGGGTTTCTTTTCTCTTGGCACGCAATTTCTAATGCTGTGGGTTGATTCATGGTGCCGGTAATCACAAATACAGCCGCTTCATAACCTAGCAGTTCCGCGACTTTGTTTTCGAAGCTCTCGATTAACTCACCATCGCCGTAGCTATCATGGCTCACATTGTGTGTCTCACACCATTCAGCCATCTGAGCGAATGTTTGTGCTGGAGTCGGTTCTAGGTGACCGGAAAGCAACAAATCACATTGTTGACGCAAGTCCATGCTCATAGTTTTTCCTTTATTCATTATCGTTCTATGTAGGGTTATTGGATTATTTACGTTACCCACCAACGGTGACATAAAATGCCCATATTCGCTTTTACTATTCGTGAATAATTAGTTTTACTCAGTCATCGGTGGCTTGTGCCGGAAATACTCAAATTGACGGATGTTTTATATAATTAAGTACCTAAAAATACACGCATCTAAATAGATAAGTATGGGCTAATTCGTTGTTGTTCAACCATTCTTCTATTATTGTATATCTATAATTCCAATAAATATTATTCGTTAATGGACAAAGAGGGCTATATGTCGAAAAATCGAGTCTTGGTGCTATTCGCCCACCCTTCTCAGCATCGCTCTGAAGCTAACAAACCCTTATTTGAGCAAGCCAAACGCATTAACGGGGTTACCTGTGTCGACCTCTATGCTGAGTACCCAACCTTCAAGATCAATATCGACCGTGAACAGAAACGCCTGTTGGACCATGACATCATCATTTTTCAGTTCCCACTATATTGGTACTCAACACCGGCGATTCTTAAAGAATGGCAAGACCTCGTCCTAGAATACGGATTTGCTTACGGCACCGACGGTAATGAACTGCAAGGTAAGAGCTTGTTATGCAGTGTCACCGCTGGCGGCAAAAAAGAGGCTTATCAAACTGACGGTTATAACCACTTCACCATCCGTGAACTGCTTCACCCAATCGAACAAACGGCGTCTTTGTGCGGCATGAACTACTTGGCTCCATTGGCATTGTTTGGTTCACGGACTGCGTTAGAAGAAGGCCGAATTCAAGATCACGTAAATAGCTACAAATCACTTTTAGAGGCTTTTGTTGCGGGCGAAGTCGACCTTAAAAAGGCAAGCAAGGCTGAAAAGCTAAACCATTATGTCGATGAAATGATGAGCAGAGGTTAGATCATGACAGGATATTTTCTACAAGCATTTATCTATTTGCTCGCGGCAGTCATCGCCGTCCCTATCGCCAAGAGGCTTGGCCTCGGCTCTGTGCTTGGCTACCTGATTGCGGGTGTAGTGATTGGTCCAATTATTGGATTAGTTGGCGAAGAGACCACGACCATTCAACACTTTGCCGAATTCGGTGTGGTGATGATGCTGTTCTTGGTCGGGCTTGAGCTTGAGCCGAAGATGCTTTGGGCAATGAGAAACCGCCTTATGGGGCTCGGCGGCCTACAAGTTGGTGGTACTACCGCGATTGTAATGGGGATTGCCCTGTTCTTTGGACAACCTTGGACGATCGCGCTGACTATCGGTTTGATCTTCGCACTGTCATCTACCGCGATTGTTCTCCAAACCTTTAATGAGAAAGGGCTCTCCAAGACAGAAGGCGGCAAGAATGCTTTCTCTGTCTTACTGTTTCAAGATATTGCCGTCATCCCTATGTTGGCATTCATCCCTCTATTGGCGTTGCCAGAATTAATTGAAGCTGCACAAAGCGCGGTCGCTTCGGCTTCTGATCACCATGAAGAGTTAAGTCTTGTTGCTGGCCTACCCGGCTGGGCTTATGGCCTAGTGATCACTGCATCGATTGCGATTGTTGTGGTCGGCGGACACTTCTTGAGTCGTCCACTGTTCCGCTTTGTGGCAAGCTCAGGCCTACGTGAAATCTTTACTGCAACCGCACTGATGTTGGTTATTGGTATTGCTGCACTAATGAGCCTTGTTGGCTTATCTCCTGCGCTTGGTACCTTCCTTGCCGGTGTGGTATTGGCGAACAGTGAATTCCGCCACGAGCTTGAGTCTAATATCGACCCGTTTAAAGGGCTGCTACTTGGCTTGTTCTTTATTACCGTCGGTGCGGGCATCAACTTTGATGTTCTATTCAACGACTTTGGTTTGATCATTGGCCTCACTCTTGGCGTTATGCTACTTAAAGCCTTAGTGTTATTTACATTGGCGTTAATCTTCAAAATTAGAAACAGTGACCGTTGGCTGTTTACATTGAGCTTGGCGCAAGCCGGTGAATTTGGTTTTGTACTACTTAGCTTCTCGGCTCAAAACCACGTATTGCCAGCTGATATAGTTCAAACTCTGTCGCTGGTTGTTGCCCTTTCAATGTTCCTAACTCCAGGCTTATTCATTCTATTTGATAAAGTGATACTTCCTCGTTACGAGCAAAAGTCTAACGACCGAGAAGCCGATACTATCGAAGAGAAAGGTACGGTGATCATTGCTGGTATTGGCCGATTCGGTCAAATCGTTAACCGCTTACTGGTGTCGAATGATGTCAATACTGTGGTTCTGGATCACCAAGCCAACCAAGTCGACTTGTTACGCTCTATCAATATCAAATCTTACTTTGGTGATGCGACTCGTCATGACTTATTGCATACCGCAGGAATCGAAGAAGCGGCAATGCTTGTCGTCGCGATCGATAACCAAGACTCTAGCGTTGAATTGGTGAAGTATGTTAAACACACCTACCCTAATGTGAAAATCTTAGCGCGTGCGTTCGACCGTGGTCACAGTTACCGCCTACGAGAAGCCGGTGCAGATTCTGTAGTCTCAGAAACGTACCACTCGGCACTCGAAATGGGCGCAGATGCTTTACGCTCTTTAGGGCACCACCCATTCTTTGTTGAACAACAGAAATCGACGTATCAACGTGTTGAGAGCCGTAAGTCTGAAAAACTCTACCAAGCTTGGTCTGAAGCGGAAGAGAACCCACGTTACGACAACAACTACCGACAAATCTTCATTCACCTTGAAGAAGCAATGAAAGAAGACATGAAAAAAGACCGTTCAGACAAGCACTCTCGCTCAGAACGAGGTTGGACACCGCCACCGAAAGGCTATGCAGATGGCTTTGAGGAAGAACAAACCTAAGCAGAGCTCAAATTCGAGGTTAACAACCACTCAAAAAGCGGCTTTCGGGTCGCTTTTTCATTCTCCAAATACGAATAGCACGACCGATGAAGCCAAAACACGGAACCTAAATCAGATGAACCACGACATTTATGTGATCCAGTTATAATTTTCAATCTCAAGCTACCCGTCAAAAATGAATTCACTTTTTACATTTATAAAACATTACCTCTCCACATAAACCATACCGTCAATGTGGGTATATATGCATTCTTTTAAGCCCTTCAGTCGTCGTTCTAATTCGTAGCGACCATCCTCTAACGTTTGAGTTACATTGCATATATCTAAACACGCCTCACAAGTCGCCACTAAAGCATTCACATCGCCAATAATTAACGCTCCGCACTCACAAATTCAAACCATAAAAATTAACACAAACGTTTCAAAGTATGTCTATCGTTACAATTTGTAACGAATACCAGTTGTCGGTATAGTCCTGCACTTCAAAAAGTGAGGCGGTTGCGCTCACCTTAAAGGAGATATAATAATGATTACTAATGATGCAGTAATAATGGGCATGTTAGCTGTTATTCTTGGCGGTGTTTTTATCACGGAAAGTAGCCAAAATAGCGCTCTGAAAAAATTCTACTCGTTCGTTCCGGGTCTATTGCTCTGTTACTTTGTTCCTTCTCTATTGAATAGTTTAGGCATCATCGATGCGTCAAACTCAAAGCTATACTTCGTTGCAAGTCGCTACCTATTACCGAGTGCACTCGTTCTTCTGATCATCTCAGCAGACCTTCGTAAAATATTTGGCCTTGGTTCTAAAGCCGTCATCATGTTCCTAACCGGTACTGTCGGCATTATCATTGGCGGGCCTTTAGCGATTCTAATTATCGACCAAGTTAACCCTGACCTTGTATCTGGCGATGTATGGCGCGGCCTTACAACAGTGGCTGGCTCTTGGATTGGCGGCGGTGCAAATCAAGCAGCAATGAAAGAAGTGTTCGAGGTTGATGACCAGTTATTCTCTGCAATGATTACGGTTGATGTTATCTGTGCGAACATTTGGATGGCCGTGTTACTTATCATGGCAGGTCGCCAAAAGAAGATTGATGCATGGTTAAAAGCAGACACATCATCTATCGAAGAGCTAAAAGAGACGGTTTCTAAATACCAAGAAGAGAACGCTCGCCCAACAACCACAACAGATCTAATGAAGATCACGGGTATTGCGTTTGGTCTTACCGGCCTAGCTCACTTATTCAGTGACCTAATCGCACCTTGGATCTCGACCAACGCTCCAGAACTCGCGAAATACAGCCTTACATCAGGCTTCTTCTGGTTAATCGTAATGGTGACAACGTTCGCGCTCATCGCTTCATGCTTCAAATCTACACGCAGCCTTGAGCACAGCGGCGCGTCTAAAGTTGGTTCAGCGTTCATCTACATCCTAGTTGCAACCATCGGTATGCAAATGGATGTGACGGCTATCTTAGACAATCCAGGCTACTTCTTCATTGGTATCACATGGCTAACTATCCATGCCATTCTAATGATTGTGATGGCGAAGCTTATCCGTGCACCACTGTTCTTCATGGCTGTCGGTAGCCAAGCTAACGTTGGCGGCGCAGCATCGGCTCCTATCGTAGCAGCTGCATTCCACCCAGCACTGGCGCCAGTAGGTATCCTAATGGCGGTACTTGGTTACGCACTCGGTACATACGGCGCTTACATCTGTGGTCTCATCATGCAGGCTGCGGCGGGTTAATAGAATCGCTTCAATCCAATAACACAAAAGGCTGAACGATGATCGTTCAGCCTTTTTCGTTTCTAAAACTGTATTTCAAATAACGGCTTAATCGAACAAAGACGCCAGCTTATTTTCAACAACTGGGCTGATATTAAAGCTCAACATAAAATCTGGACGCGTTTCTTCGTCTTTCTCAAGGTAATAGTTCGCTTCAATGCCAAACTTCCAAGGACGTCCGTTCAACACAGTAGTCTTGCTTACGCTTATATTCAACGGAATTTCCGCCTGATCCTTATTCCAATCATACGAGAATGTCGGCGCAGAGCGGCTTTGTTGCGTAATTCAGTTTAGAGACAGAGCAGCCCCATTTCGTTCGTTTCTTAGTCAATACGGCAAGTTTCAGGCATACCTAACCCAGTGAGCTTGTTCAACGCTTTTATCATCGCGTAAGTTTCTCCCACTTGTGCATTGTAATTTCTTAAACTTAACGACCACCAAATAACTGTTTAACTCGATACATCGCTGTTTCTGACAGGGAGCGTTTGTGGTAACCATACCGCTCTTTCCAATACTTATTTGAGCCATATAACTTCTGGCAACCTACTGCGAGATTTCGGGGATGACCCCGCTCC
>NZ_JBGONI010000015.1:0-47471 GCF_041439035.1 Vibrio sp. 1F263
ATTTGAAGTAGTCATAATTCGTCCTCAATGTGTAAACACATTTCAGGACGGGACAAAAATAAAAAAAAGGCCAACTCTTTCGAGTTGGCCCTTTCCAAACGTTTGGTGGAGCTGGCGGGAGTTGAACCCGCGTCCAAAAATCATTCATCATTGGTACTACATGCTTAGTCGATCTTTAATTTCACCAGCAACCTGCGAACCGACACGCTAGTTAAAGGCTAACCTGAATTGTTATTCGCGCTTTTCCTCTCAGGTGGGAGAATCCGCGCTAGCTAGTTTGGGTTTGATCTCTTATTGGTCCCCGTCTTACGAGCGGAAGCTAGGGTAAGAGAGCTCTGAGCAGGTTATTAAGCTGCTAGTGCGTAGTTTTCGTCGTTTGCGACTATTTTTTTGCGGCTTTTAACGTGGCCAACCGCCCCACGGCATGCACCTCAGACTTCAAAATTCCTGTCGAATCCTAAATCAGCCCCAAGTGTTATTTGCATAGTACCAGAAAAGCTTTGCCTGTCTAGCACTGTGCGTTTAAGTGCTTAAAATTAACGCAAATTACTCTTCATAATTCGTGCTTTATCTCTCGCCCAATCTTTTTCTTTCATATCAGTACGTTTATCGTGCAGCTTTTTACCTTTCGCTACGCCAACTTTAATCTTCGCCCAAGAGCGAGACCAGTAAAGCGCGGTTGCGACAAGTGTCATGCCTTCACGGTTAATACGACCGATAAGGTTATCGAGTTCTTTTCTCGACATTAGTAGTTTACGGATGCGTGTTGGGTTCGCCACGATATGAGTACTCGCTTGAGTTAGCGGAGTGATCGTCATACCACTGATGAATGCTTCGCCGTCTCGGATGTAGACGTAGCTTTCTGCGATATTGGTTTTGCCTTCACGTAGGGATTTTACTTCCCAGCCTTGTAGCTCAAGCCCCGCTTCTATCTCATCATCGATGAAATATTCGTGGCGAGCTTTCTTATTAAGCGCAATGGTATTACTACCGGCTTTTGATTTTGATTTATTCTTTGCCATAATGGCCTCATTATACGGATTGCACCCTAGTTGGGGAATCCTTTTTATTTGCGCTCTGGCCCAATACAATTAAAATTGCAGTTTGTGTTAATGTAACGCTGTCTTTAACAGGAGTCTATATGCCAAAGGTTACTCGTTCAGCATTAGTGTCGTTTAGTGCCGACCAGATGTTCAGCTTGGTCAATGATGTTGCTCGTTATCACGAGTTTTTGCCAGGGTGTTCTGGTTCACGTGTGATCGAATCTTCAGATTCAACTATGGTGGCTTCGGTTGATGTCTCTAAAGCGGGTATCAGTAAAACATTTACCACATCTAACCGCTTAGCGGATGGCACTGAGATCTTGATGGAGCTGGTGGACGGCCCGTTCAAAAAGCTGCAGGGTGGTTGGTATTTTACTCCGCTCGATGAGCAAGCGTGTAAGGTTGAGCTTAAGTTAGAGTTTGAATTCTCTAGCCGAATGATTGAAATGGCATTTGGTAAGGTTTTCAATGAGCTGACGAGTAATATGGTCAGTGCTTTTACTCAACGCGCGAAACAGGTCTACTAAGCCATGACTATTGAATCGGATATGATCCACGTAGAGGTTGTGTTTGCACTTCCGCATGAACAGCGTGTGTTTACTTTAGTAGTAAACAAGCACGCGACCGTTGAAGAGATCATTGCGCAGTCTGGCGTTTTGGAATTATACCCAGAGATCGACTTAGCAAAAAACAAGGTTGGTGTGTTCAGCCGCAACGTTAAGCTAGATGCGACGGTTCGCGATAAAGATCGTATCGAAATCTACCGAGCACTGTTAGCCGATCCAAAAGAGATTCGCCGTAAGCGTGCTGAACAAGCAAAAGCGGCCGCTGCTAAATCGTAATGCCAAACAAGTTTGACTAAGAAGAGAGCTCGCTATGTTGGCGAGCTTTTTTGTGCCTGTTGGTTAGACAATACAGCCAATTTGTTAGCAGATATTAAAAAGCCTGCTCATGTGAGCAGGCTTTTGCGATTCATACCTTGTCGACTGATAGCTTTATCGGCTGAGAGCTTTGTTGACTGGAAAGCTAGCGAAGGCTTTCGAAGAACTCATCACTGGCTTCAAAGTCACCATTGATCGTCACTAGAGTACCAGTGGCATCAAAGTTCACGACAAGGTTTTTCTGAATAGGGTCGTTATGGCCTTTTTGGTGGTGGTAAATGTAGTACCACGTATCTGGGTAGCCATTTTCGATAAGCATAGGTGAGCCCATAACGTAACGAACTTGTGTTTTTGTCATGCCAAACTTGAGCTGATCGACAGCTTCTTGTTCAACATAGTTACCCTGATTGATGTCAATTCGATAAACCAACTTCTCTAGTAGAGAGCAACCGGTCAACATTGTTAGTGCAAGTGGAACTGCAACTAACCACTTTTTAATTCGCATAGTTTGAGATCTTTCTTCGCTAAAATACTGCCTGATAATAAACAAGCTCCAGCAAGAAGTAAAAAGCTCCTTGCGCTTTGAGCTTGTTATGACTAGCAATTTTGAATTAAGTTGCAAAATTGCCAAGAATTTTCGGTAAATTATCAGAAAGTTGCCGAATATGTAACCTATGCTGCGATTAATAACTCTTTTGCGTTGGCTAGTGTCGATTCGGTAATCTGGCTGCCACCAAGCAGTCGAGCAAGCTCTGAAACGCGTTGTTGTTCATCAAGCGTGTGCATTTGAGTCTCGGTTTTACCTGATTTCGTGTTCTTCGCTACGAACAGCTGTTGGTGACCGCAACCGGCAACTTGAGGTAAGTGCGTCACACACATCACTTGCGTAGATTCGCCCAGTTTTCGAAGCATTTTTCCGACAACCGCAGCGGTTGGTCCACTGATACCCACATCGACTTCATCGAAAATCAGGCTTGGTGTATCCACTTTTTGCGCTGTGATCACCTGAATCGCTAGTGATATTCGTGATAACTCACCACCAGAGGCTACTTTAGCAATGGGCTGCATTGGTTGGCCAGGGTTGGTCGAAACAATGAAGGTCACGTTATCCATACCCAATGGAGAAGGGTGTGTGTTGGTGTTGTTCACTTCAATGGCAAACTGCGCTTTTTCCATACTCAGTTCGTGCATGCTTTGCGTGATCAGCTTGTTGAGCTCTTTTGCGTAACGAGTTCGAGATTTATGAAGCTTCTCTGATTTAGCCACGAACGACTGGTATTGGTTTTCTACTTCGTTTGCTAATTCTTCCAACTTTTCATCAGAGCAATCAAGCGCTTCAACTTGTTGTAATAAGTCTTGATGATGCTTATAGAGCTCTTCTGGCAACACGTGATGTTTACGAGACATCGACATTACTTTTGAGAAGCGCTCTTCAACGTAAGCCATACGACCTGGATCGACATCAATGCCATCTAGGTATGTTCTTAACTCGTTATTGGTTTCTTCTATCTGAATAATGGCTTCAGACAATAAGTTTGGTAACTCAGCCAATCTTTCATCTAGCTCAGCTAACTGAATCAGGGAGTTATTGGCCGATTGCAGAATACCAAGCGCATTAACTTCTTCGCCTTCATAAATAAGCTCGATAGCTTGTTGGCAGGTTGTGGCCAGTTCTCCGCTATTGGAGAGGCGCTTATGCTCTTGTTCGAGGTCTTCATATTCTTCCTCCCCAATAGACAGCTCATTTAACTCTTTGATTTGGTATTCAAGAAGTTGTTTTTGAGCTTGGTTTTGCTGGCTATTTTCACGTAACTCTTTTAAGTGGTTATCGGCTTGTCGCCAGGCTTGGTAAGCATTACGTGTCGATTTCAATAGGTTCAAGTGACCTGCGTATTGATCAAGCATGGCCATTTGGTAATCGCTTTTCATCAACTGATGGTGCGCGTGTTGACCATGAATGTTGATCAACAGCTGTCCAAGCGATTTTAATTGTGAAAGAGGCACGGGACTGCCGTTGATGAATGCGCGAGAACGACCTTCTTTAGAGATGGTTCTGCGTAGGATGCATTCACCGCCATCAAGCAGTTCATTGTCTTCTAACCAGCGGGTAGCATGCAGATTGTTCTCAAGTAAAAAAGCGGCACTGACTTCGGTTTTTTCTTCACCTTGTCGAACCATTCCTGCATCAGATCTTCCTCCAAGACACAAGCCTAAAGCGTCGATAGCGATAGATTTACCCGCACCAGTTTCTCCGGTGATTGTTGTCATGCCTTTAGAGAGTTCTAGCTGTAAAGACTTAACAATAGCGAAATTATTAACACTTAGATGAGCCAGCATTTTTATTTACCTGTATAACTGAACAACACTGTATATAAGCTCAGTATATACTGTTTCTTTATACAGTAAAGTCAGCAGGTGAAAATTTTTTGCGACAGATCTCAGAATTGAGGTTGTTCGTAGATCACTGAAACCGCTATAGATTCCCAATTCGATCGTTCCTCCCTCTTGATAATGACGGTATAAGCAAATTGACGAGAAGCGAGAGCCGACGGGCTTTCTATGGGCAATAAAAAAGGCTGACGAATGTCGTCAGCCTTTCAAATTTTCGGTTACCACTGGCGCTTTTATTCTTTTAGAACAACTTACTCGACCAGCCTAGTTTGTTACGCAGAACATGGTAGTAGTTGTAGTCTTTAGGGTGGATCAGCTTGAGCACATTCGGACTTTGGTAAATGTGGATCTCATCGCCAGGAGAAACTGGTAGCGAGATTTGGCCATCGCAGCTGACTTCCTGTGTACCGCGGTTATCTGGCGATACGATCAGCTTGATACGACGCTTTCCATCCACCACAAGTGGTCGGCTTGAAAGGGTGTGCGGGAACATCGGTACTAATGAAATTGCATTTAAGCTTGATGACAGGATAGGACCACCACCAGAAAGCGAATAGGCGGTTGAACCTGTCGGTGTTGATACGATCAAGCCATCAGAACGCTGTGAGAAGGCGAAGCTGTCATCGATATACACTTCGAACTCGATCATATGTGCGACTTGACCGGGGTGAAGTACTGCTTCGTTGAGTGCGGCGTTGTGGCTTTTTATTTGGCCATGACGATGAATTTCAGTTTCAAGTAAAAAGCGCTCTTCTTCCATGAATTCACCTTTGAGTACATCAGTAAGCGCACTCTGGAAGTTTTCAGGATTAAGATCGGTAAGGAAACCTAGGTTACCTCGGTTTACGCCAATCACTGAAATATCGAAACGTGACAAAATTCTAGCGGCACCGAGCATATTTCCGTCACCACCCACCACAATGGCGAGATCGGCGCGTTTACCTAATTCAATTAGGCTAGAAAAATGTTCTTGTGGGATATCGTCTAAAATTGTAGCGAGTCTGTCATCCACAAACACTTGATAACCCTCAGTACTTAACCACTGATAGAGCTCTCTATGAGTCTGAATTGCTTGCTGATCTCGAGGTTTACCAATAATGGCGATGACTTCAAATGGCTTTTTCATAACGTTTCCAAACGAATTAGGCTTGAATCAAAATTCTTCATCCCCATAATAAAGGCAAGTTGAACGTCTATGCGAGTGTTTTATATCAATTTGGGGTGCAAACACACCTGTCACTTGCATTGAAAACGAATTCTGGAGAGATCATGAGCAACGAAGAAAACAAAGTAACGGAAGAAGAGCTAGATCAAATCATTGCTGAAGCTGAGAAAGTTGAAGAAGCTGAGCTAAATGAAGAGTCTGTTGATGAGCAAGAAGCAAAAATCGCTCAACTAGAAGCTGCACTACTTTCTAGCGAATCTAAAGTGAAAGAGCAGCAAGATTCTGTTCTTCGCGCAAAAGCTGAAGTTGAAAACATGCGTCGCCGTAGCGAGCAAGAAATTGATAAGGCGCGTAAATTCGCTTTGAACAAGTTTGCTGAAGGTCTACTTCCTGTCATCGACAACCTAGAGCGTGCAATGCAAGCGGCAGATGCTGAAAACGAAGTGGTTAAGCCACTGTTTGAAGGTGTTGAGCTAACGCACAAAACGTTTGTAGACACAGTTGCTAAGTTTGGTCTTAAAGAGATCAACCCTGAAGGTGAAGTGTTCAACCCTGAATTCCACCAAGCGATGTCTATCCAAGAAAGTCCAGATCACGAATCAAACACGGTTATGTTCGTAATGCAAAAAGGTTACGAGTTAAACGGTCGTGTGGTTCGCCCTGCGATGGTTATGGTTGCTAAGTAATGACGTGTTACGCTGCCAAGTGATTCAGTCGCGCATTGACTGAGTAAGTCGCGGCGACAAAATAAATCACTGGTTTACGTTAAATGAAAAGAGAGGCATATGCCTCTCTTTTTTTGTGCCTATAACTTGAGAGCCCACGTAAATAGTCATCAAAACCGCATTAAGAATGTTGTTCTTTTTATATTACCCAGAACAATGATTTAGAGTTTTATATTATGAAACTGGTTGTTAATTAGGAAATGTTTTGATGTCACACTTGTAATGTTTTTGTAAATAAATGCTTTTAATTGTTATCTTTGTATGTAAAATTCACTGCGATATAGCGATTTCAGTCGCATATATAACTATAAAAGTACAAATTTCAAACACAACAAACTGGAGAAGAACGATGGACAAATCGCTCTCAAGTAAGATTTTTGTAGGCTTGTTTGCCGGCCTACTTATTGGTACTGCTATTCAGTACCTATTCAACGGTATTGCAGTATTTGATACTTACCTGCTAGGTCTAGCAGAAGGTGTCGGTGGTATGTTTGTCTCTTTGATCAAACTATTGGTTGTTCCACTGGTATACGTATCTATCGTTTGCGGAATTGTTGAATTGAAAGACATCCGTTCTTTCGGTCGCCTAGGTGGTAAAACTTTTGCTCTTTACATTATCAACACCATCATCGCGATTTCTGCAGCCCTAACTGTTGGCCTTATTTTCCAACCGGGTGCTGGTGCAGATTTAGCCGGAACGATCTCTGAGACAGTTCAACTAACAACAACTGAAACTCCAGATATCTTCTCTCTTGTTGTGAACATCGTTCCTAGCAACCCAGTTCAGGCGTTTGCAAGCGGCGACATGCTACAGATCATCTTCATGGCAATTTTGACTGGTCTTGCTATTCAGGCTCTTGATTCACGTGGCGGTCCAGCGATCAAAACGTTCAAGATGGCTAACGAAATCATGATGAAGCTTATCGGCCTAGTAATGAGCTTGGCGCCATTTGGTGTATTCGCTCTGATGATTCAACTAGGTGCGACACTGAACGCTGAGACACTTATGTCTGTAGCTGGCTATGTAGCGCTTGTTGTTGCGATGCTAGTGTTCTGGATTTTCTTCTTCTACCCAATGATGGTTGGTATCGCGACAGGTATTACGCCTAAGCAATTCCTACGTGCAACTCGTGAGCAAATCCTTTTCTCACTATCGACGGCAAGTTCGAATGCGACTATCCCAGTAACAATGCGCACTCTAACTGAAAAGCTTGGTGTATCAAGATCTGTGGCAGGCTTCGGTGTACCACTGGGTGCGACAATGAACATGTCTGGTGTTTCTATCTACATCGCACTAGCGACAATGTTCGTAGCAAACGCATTCGGTCAACCAATCAACACGGCTGACATCTTTACTCTGGGTCTAACTATCTTGCTACTGTCTATCGGTGCTGGTGGTGTTCCTGGTGGTGGTGTTGTAATGGTCGGTGTTCTATTGCACCAACTAGGTTTACCACCAGAAGGTCTAGCTATCATTGCTGCGGTAGACCGTATCAACGATATGTTCTGTACTTCTTCTAACGTAGTAGGTGATACAGCGGTTAACACTATCGTTGCTAAGTCTGAAGGCGAAATCGGCGTTGAAACAAACGAAGAAGCTGAGCTAAAGAAAGCAGAAGCGTAATCAGAGATTTTCCTCTATAGATGAAATCTAAGTGGAAAGCCTGAATAGACAAACGGAGCCTAAGTGGCTCCGTTTTTTATTGGGTGATAAACCCAGTTACTAGGCTTATGTGAAGGTAATGATATGTATTCGTGTCTAACCATTCCTTTTATCAAAATAAATGTGAAAAAATCCAGTATCCCCCTTGAAAAGGATTCGTGAGCCCTTATCTATGGTGCATACGAAAGCAAATTACATTTGCACTTAAATTTGTGTATTAGGGTTGAATCCCTGATTACTACCCCCCACATAGTGGGTATAGCAAAAAACTAAATAGAATTTATTCGGAGAAAGCCTGATGGGTCGAATCATTGGTATTGATTTAGGTACTACTAACTCTTGTGTTGCTGTTCTTGACGGTGACAAACCACGCGTATTAGAAAATGCTGAAGGCGAACGCACAACAGCATCGGTAATCGCATACACTGAAGGCGAGACGCTAGTTGGTCAACCTGCGAAACGTCAAGCTGTTACTAACCCTCAAAACACGCTATACGCGATTAAGCGTCTAATCGGCCGTCGTTTTGAAGATGAAGAAGTTCAACGCGATATCGAAATCATGCCTTTTAACATTGTTAAAGCTGATAACGGTGACGCATGGGTTGAAGCGCAAGGCCAAAAAATGGCTGCTCCTCAAGTATCTGCTGAAGTTCTTAAGAAAATGAAGAAAACAGCTGAAGACTTCCTAGGCGAAGAAGTAACTGGCGCAGTAGTAACTGTTCCTGCTTACTTCAACGACGCTCAACGTCAAGCAACGAAAGATGCTGGCCGTATCGCTGGTCTAGATGTTAAACGTATCATCAACGAACCTACTGCTGCTGCTCTGGCTTACGGCCTAGACAAGCAAGGTGGTGACCGCACTATCGCTGTATACGACCTTGGTGGTGGTACATTCGATATCTCTATCATCGAAATCGATGAAGTAGAAGGCGAGAAGACTTTCGAAGTTCTTTCAACTAACGGTGATACTCACCTTGGTGGTGAAGATTTCGATAACCGCATGATCAACTACCTAGTAGATGAGTTCAAGAAAGAGCAAGGTATCGATCTTAAAGCTGATCCACTAGCAATGCAGCGTGTTAAAGAAGCAGCAGAAAAAGCGAAAATCGAGCTTTCTTCTACTACTCAAACTGACGTAAACCTACCTTACGTTACTGCAGATGCGACTGGTCCTAAGCACATGAACATCAAAGTGACTCGCGCGAAGCTTGAGTCTCTAGTTGAAGACCTAGTTCAACGTTCTCTTGAGCCACTAAAAGTTGCTCTAGCAGATGCTGACCTATCTGTAGGCGAAATCACTGACGTTATCCTAGTTGGTGGTCAGACTCGTATGCCTATGGTTCAAGCTAAAGTAACTGAATTCTTCGGTAAAGAGCCACGTAAAGACGTGAACCCTGACGAAGCTGTTGCAATGGGTGCTGCTGTTCAAGGTGGTGTACTAGCTGGTGAAGTTAAAGACGTTCTTCTTCTAGACGTTACTCCTCTATCTTTCGGTATCGAAACGATGGGCGGCGTAATGACTAAGCTTATCGAGAAAAACACAACTATCCCTACTAAAGCGGATCAAGTGTTCTCTACAGCTGAAGACAACCAAAGCGCAGTAACTATCCACGTTCTTCAAGGTGAGCGTAAGCAAGCGACTTACAACAAGTCTCTTGGTCAGTTCAACCTAGAAGGTATCCAACCAGCACCACGTGGCATGCCACAAGTTGAAGTAACATTCGACCTAGATGCTGATGGTATCCTGAACGTATCTGCTAAAGATAAAGCGACAGGTAAAGAGCAGAAGATCACTATCCAAGCATCAGGCGGTTTGTCTGAGGAAGAGATCGAAGCAATGGTTCAAGAAGCAGAAGCTAACAAAGAAGCTGACAAGAAGTTCGAAGAGCTAGTAACTGCACGTAACCAAGCTGACCAAATGATTCACGGCACTAAGAAGCAAGTAGAAGAAGCTGGTGAAGCTCTACCTGCAGACGAGAAAGCTAAAATCGAAGCAGCTATCGAAGCTCTAGAATCAGTTAAGTCTGGTGACGACAAAGAAGCTATCGACGCTAAAGTTCAAGAACTTATGCAAGCAGCTCAAAAGCTAATGGAAATTGCTCAACAGAAAGCTCAAGCTGAACAAGCTGGTGCTGACGCTGGTGAACAACCTAAGCAAGACGACGATGTGGTAGACGCTGAGTTCGAAGAAGTAAAAGAAGACAAAAAATAATTTCGTCGCAGAGTAGCCTGATTTCGTTGTCGGAAGTGCTCACCTACTAGCGTAGGCTCCGCGCTTCCTCCTAGAACTCAAGCTACTTGCTTAGAAATTCATTGTCTCAAAGACTTATTATTGCGGGCGTCAGAGGTAACTCTCACGCCCGTAAATTTGTATTTAGACTTGTCGATCTAGATAATAGCTTTATTCGGCGTTTCAGCCGACAGAACTTTTATCTAGATTGATACACAGACTGCTGAAGTGATCATTCGGTAGTAGCAATTATTTTGGTGACCTAGAACATGTCAAAACGTGATTTTTACGAAGTATTAGGCGTAAGCCGCGATGCATCAGAGCGCGATATTAAAAAAGCGTACAAACGCTTAGCGATGAAATTCCACCCGGACCGTAATCAGGGTGATGAAAGCGCAGCAGACAAATTTAAAGAAGTAAAAGTAGCGTACGAGATCCTAACCGATGCTCAAAAGAAAGCAGCTTACGACCAATACGGCCACGCAGCTTTTGAACAAGGTGGCATGGGTGGCGGCGGTTACGGCGGCGGTGGCCAAGGTGACTTCGGCGATATCTTCGGTGACGTATTTGGCGATATCTTCGGCGGCGGTCGTCGTGGCGGCGGTCAAGCGCGTGCTCAACGTGGTTCTGATTTGCGTTACAACATGGAGCTTTCTCTAGAAGAAGCCGTTCGTGGTGTATCTAAAGAGATTGAAGTACCAACACTTGTTGAATGTGACATTTGTGATGGTAGCGGCGCGAAAGCGGGTTCTTCTGCACAAACGTGTGGTACTTGTCATGGCCACGGCCAGGTACAAATGCGCCAAGGTTTCTTTGCGGTTCAACAGACTTGTCCTACTTGTAACGGTAAAGGCAAGATCATCAAAGACCCATGTAACTCATGTCATGGTCAAGGTCGCAAACAGAAGACGAAAACGCTTAACGTTAAGATCCCAGCAGGTGTTGATACTGGTGATCGCATTCGTCTATCTGGCGAAGGCGAAGCAGGAGAGCACGGCGCTCCAGCTGGCGACTTGTACGTACAAGTACACGTAAAAGAGCACAACATCTTTGAGCGTGACGGCAACAACCTTTACTGTGAAGTGCCAGTTAGCTTCACAATGGCAGCGCTAGGCGGTGAAGTTGAAGTTCCTACATTAGATGGCCGTGTAAACCTTAAAGTACCTGAAGAGACACAAACGGGCCGTATGTTCCGTATGCGTGGCAAAGGTGTGAAAGGCGTTCGTGGCGGCGGTGTGGGTGACCTAATCGTTAAGCTAGTGGTTGAAACACCGGTTAAGCTAAGCTCTCGTCAAAAAGAACTACTGCGTGAATTTGAAGAAACATGTTGTGGTGAAGCTGCAAGCAAGCACAAGCCAAAATCTGAAGGTTTCTTCAGCGGCGTGAAAAACTTCTTTGATGACCTAACTAAGTAATCAACTGATTAGATAAATAGGTTATTGACACGTTAAGTTGTTGATCTTTAAATTATTGATACTTCAATTTAATGATAAAAGTAGAAAAGCCTGCTCATGTAGCAGGCTTTTTTGTGTCTATAGATTTGTGTTTTTTGATTGGTATAAAAGAAGCTCATAGCAAAAATAATCGAAATTTTTCAGATCACCCCCTAGAGGCTTTAGTGTCTCCTCTTGTTACTTCCAACACGCTTGAGGCTCTGAAACACCTGAGTGATGTAACTCCAGAATATCAGTCGGTGAGTCTAAGCAGTCATCATTTGTCTGTGGTGCGTGTGGTTCTGCTTGAATGGAGTATGAGGTACTGCTAGCCGAAATTGTTAGTGTGTACCTGCTTGTATCGGTATCGCAAAACGAGCAGGTTCCTCCAGAAACTATGTTTCCAGCAGCCGTGGCATAATTTCCGGCGTAAGCACTCTCAAGTTCAAGTTGAATTTTTGCCATATCTCCTATCGCTGTCATTCGATGCGATTTTAAAACATGGTTTGTGTAGCTTGGATAAGCTATTGCACTGAGTACTCCTACAATGGCAACAGCGATCAATACTTCGATCAGTGTCATTCCTTTCATACTTAAATTGTTGTTGTTACATCTTTTTATTCGAATCTTCACGAGTAGTTTCCTTTCATAACCCTGTCCATTTTTCTCGGGTGGTAGCATCGGTGCAAGATTAAATATGCTTACGCACCTGATTACATAGGAATTTGGGAAATGACTCGCGGGTTTACTTTATTAGAGCTGTTAATAACGGTGTCGATACTGTCGATATTGGTAGCGACGGCTGCTCCGAGTTTTAGTTCAGTCACCCAAACAGTCAAGATACAGCGCGTTGCTGGGGAGTTGAATGGTTTCTTAGTACAGGCAAAGTCTGAGTCTGTGAAAAGAAATCAAAAACTCTGGGTACATTTCTCGACGGCTAAAAATGAAGAGCAATCTACGGGGGAGTGGACAGTATGGTTGAAGCCTACGGAAGATCTGTCTGGTGATACATTGCTGATGTTGTCGGGAGAACCGTTTCGAGATTTATCGTTTTCTCATAACTATACAGGCTCAAAAATCAGCTTTGAAAGTGTAAGAGGAAGGCCTGCCAGAGGTACGATTTACTTGGCTCCTAAAAGTGCTTCAACCGACCGGCTTTTGATTAAACTATCTAGCCCTCCGGGGCGAATTAAAGTGTGCGGCGAATCAGGCGATCAGTATGGTTACTATGCTTGCTAAGGCCCGCAGTAGAAGCTTGCGAAAGCAAAAGGGCGCATCTCTCATTGAACTGATGGTCACCTCCGTTATTGGTGTATTCGCGATTGCTATTATCGGCAGCGTATTTATGACGGGGCACAGAATAGCCAAAGATAAAGGCATTGAGCTATTGCTGCTGCAAAACCTTACGAGCACGATGCAGGTAATGAAAGAAGATATTCAACGAGCAGGCTACGATGGTTCAAATGGTGAATCCCTGAAGCTATTAGATGCCGTTAATACGATTCATGTTAGCGGTGGTGTTGAGGTGGGGTTCGTCTATTTGAAAGAGGGATCAACTGACGGAAAAAATTACAGGAATATCGTGTATAAAAAGGAGGGGACTCGATTGAAAGTTTGTGAAAAGGGCGTTCTTACTCTAGGGAACATTTTAGCTCATGATCAAGTTACCTCATGCTACTCACTTTTCGACGATAGCATTATTTCCGTCGACGATTTATCAATATCCTCACAAGTGTTGAGCAAAAATGGGGTGAGCACTACGCTCACTGATTTGAATATTGTTGCGTCAATTCCGAGTGCTGGGATCTCTAAAGGCGTCGCTATAACCGTTAAGCAAAGGAATTGGCAATGACCTCGGTAAAGCAGCAAGCTGGAGTAGCTACGTTGTTAATCACATCTGTTTTAGTGTTGAGTGCTTTAATTGTTACTTTGGGCACCTATCGCAGTGTTTTTCATCAAATTAAGGTCGCGCAGAATGAAGTTCAAGTTCGCAAAGCTCATTGGAACGCCGAGGCTGGGTTGGAGTGTGGTTTTACCTATATAGCTGAAAATGATCTCACGGCTATTCCCAATGATTTAATGAATCACTGTCAGCAGTCGAAAGTCCTTACGTTGAAATCAGATAACCTAGCACCGAATATATTGGTGTCGAGTGCTCACTATTTATCTCTGAACAAAGAGATAAGTTTTGATAGTTCGTCGGGGCTAGGGGCGATGCAAACCAATTCGAGTTTGGAGTTTATTTCTGATCACAATATCGATATTACCCCAGACATTAGTCTTACTGCGGTCGGTGGTATTAACGAATGTGTGTCTGTTCGGTTCTTAGATAGTGTGATCTATAAAAACCAAGGCGGCGGGCGTTTAAAGACAATCACACCTACGGGCGGTCTCCCTCCTTTTCCTACCTTTGAGTCTTGCCAACCGACAACCGATATTAACCGCAATGCAACCATTGATTCAGTTGGGTCATTGCCTTCAAATGCTTTTCAATCAGATTTCAAATTTGACCCAGCCATCGATACTTTCTCTAATTACTTTGGGGTATCTAAAACGCCAGAAAATATTGACCAGATTAAGCGTGATTATCATGTGATTGACCTCATTGACAGGACTGTATCTCCCCCCAAGCACATTGATTTAGTCAATGGGAAGTATCAAGGTAATAAGTGTAGCCAAGCGATTAATCATGCCTTCACTAGTGGCAAAGATAAGGTGTGGGTGATCGGTGATTGCGTGGTCTATCACCCACCAATTAATGTGGTAGAACCTATCCCCGGTGTTATTACTCCACGTTCGTTAGTGATTCAAGATGGCATCATTGCGAACGGTAATGCAAGTGTGTTTGATGGTTCTTTTTATCACCTAAATGATATGAGCATATACGACGAGCCAGCCTCCCCTGATGTTGATACGGACCTATTGAGCGGCTTATGGGCCAAAGTTCCAAATACGATACCTATCGCCGGCTTAGTGCAGAGCAATTCGGTTTATATTGGATTTGCTTCTTTTTTCCCCAAGGGAGGGATGTTCTTTGATTCAGTTGGCGGGTTATCGACAATTCAAGGTTCGATTAACTTAGATTACACAGGCGAATACAACCCCCATAGTGTTCCTTTGAAAGCCAAATGGAAAAAGGGATCATGGAATGACTTATAAACATTCAGGTTTTAGCTTGATAGAGGTCCTGATCTCTTTTCTATTGATCGGTATCGCTTCGCTAGGGTTGGTTAAGCTACAGGTCTATGCAGAACAAAAATCGGATTACGCGCTGCACAGTGTAGAAGCGCTTCACTTTGCTGAAAGGCAGATGGAGTATTATCGAACTCGTGTATCGGATGTGGGGGGAGCTGTAGGGTTAATCCTTTTTACGGATCTCAATCAAGCGGACTACTGTCGCAATGCGACAAGTTCGGATCCTTTATCTGGTTTGTCGGGCTCTGGGTATACGATGAGCTGTGAGGTGACAAATGCCAGTGGTGCCTTGTCTCACGCTTTGAAAAACATTACGGTGACTGTTGCATGGCAAGATCGCATGAACCGTGCGCAAAGCATTCGCCTCGAAACTATGCTCTCCAAATACAGTGAATTTGATTGATCTATTAAGCAAACGTTTACTGCATGCCAAGCCCTACGCTTCTCCTTTACTGATAGTTTTCACTCCTCGGACATTGTTTACGTGCCAGTTAAAACTCTGTATATGGAATGGTGTTTTTTGTGTTTTTATATTGTTGCTGTTGTACAGTATTTTTGCAAAATATGTCTCCATTTATGGAAAATGATGTGGAACCTTGTGCTTTTTAACAGCGACTTTAATAGAATATGTGCTGTACCAATAGGCCATGGTCAAAACTTATATTAGGCCTAAACAAACAACATCACATATGGAGTTACCATGAGTAACCAAGCCGCAAAAAAAGCACCATCGACTGAGAAGATCAGTGGTATGGACCGCTTTCTAAACTTCATTGAACGCGCCGGCAACAAAATTCCAGATCCAGCAATTTTGTTCTTCTGGGCTCTAGTTATTGTATGGGTAGCATCTGCACTTTTGTCGAACCTTTCATTCGACCTAATCAACCCTCAAACGGGTGCTGCTCTAGAAGTAAACAACCTACTTACTGGTGAAGCGCTTGCTAGCTTCCTAGCGAATATGGTTACCACGTTCACAGGCTTTGCACCGCTAGGTATCGTACTTGTTGCTATGCTAGGTGTTGGCGTTGCTGACTCTTCAGGCTTCATTACGACTGGCCTTAAGAAGATGCTGAATTTCACGCCAGCTAAGTTGCTAACGCCAATGCTAATCCTTGTTGCTATCGTGTCTCACACAGCAGCAGATGCAGGTTACGTTCTAGTAATCCCTCTTGGCGGTATCATCTTCCACGCTGCGGGTCGTCACCCTCTAGCGGGTATTGCAGCAGCGTTTGCTGGTGTATCCGGTGGTTTCTCAGCGAACTTCATTCCTTCGGGTATTGATCCGCTACTAGCAGGTTTCACTCAAACAGCGGCAAACGTTCTTGACCCTGCATATGTGATCAACCCTCTAGCGAACATCTTCTTTACTGGTTTGTCTTCAATTCTAATTGTGGCAATTGGTTGGTACGTTACAGAGAAAATCATCGAGCCTCGTCTTGCTAATACGCCTGTCGATGAAGATGCAGAACAAGCACCTGATCTAGGTACATTTACAGCCATTGAATCTAAAGCATTCAAATTCGCTGGTTGGGCAATGGTTGCCGGTATTGGTCTGCTTATCGCGGCTCTAATGCCTGAAAACTCAGCACTTCGTTCACCAGAAGGCGAACTAACGGCGTTCTCAGCACCAGTAATGAAGTCTATCGTTCCTCTGATTTTCATCCTGTTTATTATTCCGGGTATCGTCTACGGCCGTGTAGCGGGTACATTCAAGAATAGTAATGATGTTATCAAAGCAATGTCTGAGACGATGGCAACGATGGGCGCATACATTGTAATGTCGTTCTTCTGTGCTCAGTTCCTATCAGCATTTGCTCAATCAAACATCGGTACTATGTTGGCGCTTTACGGTGCTGAAGGCTTGAAAGCAATGGATCTTCCTGGTGAAGCAACGGTTGTTGGTATGATTCTACTAACGGCTTCAGTTAACCTTCTTGTAGGTTCAGCTTCAGCTAAGTGGGCACTGATTGGTCCTATCTTAGTTCCTATGTTAATGGTTGTGGGTATCTCTCCTGAGCTATCTCAAGCGGCTTACCGTGTAGGCGATTCAGTGTCTAACATCATCTCTCCACTGATGGTGTTCTTCCCACTGGTTGTTGTTTACTGTCAACGTTACGTTAAGTCGACAGGTATCGGTACTCTAGCTTCTCTAATGATGCCATTCTCGATTGCTATGCTAATCGGTTGGTCTATCTTCTTGCTAGGTTACTGGGCTCTTGGTATCCCGCTAGGTATCCAAGCTCCTTACACTTACACAATGTAAGATTGAACTAAGCAAAATTAAGCTTTATTCATTGCTAAGCCCGCACCGAAATGTGCGGGCTTTTTTTTGCTATTTTTTTCTGTTTTTTTTATCCAAGATTTTTATAGCCAAGACTTTTTATATCCCAAACTTTCTATATCCAAAACTTTTTATATTCAAAATAAAGGCACTCAGCTTATACTCCGGATTACGGCTAATTGTTGGCCGGTAAATTTAGGAAATCCAAGCCACATGAAGATTCTGCTTTTAGTAGGGTTAATTGTTTTAAATGGTCTGTTTGCCATGTCAGAGATTGCACTGGTAGCAGCAAAGAATAGTCGGCTGAAACGCTTAGCCGAAAAACATCGCTCCGCTCAGGTTGCTCTTGAGCTCAAAGAAAATCCAACCCGCTTCCTTTCAACCATTCAAATCGGTATTACGGTAATCGGCCTACTCAGCGGTATTGTGGGTGAGGCGACGCTTTCTGCTCCACTGGCCGTTCAACTTGAACTGTGGGGACTCGATCCAACACAAGCGAATATCCTGTCTACCACGGTAGTCGTTGTGGGTATTACTTACTTCGCGATTGTTGTAGGTGAGCTAGTGCCAAAACGTTTTGCTCAATCTCAAGCTGAAAACATTGCTGTGCTAGTCGCGCTGCCTGTCTTCTGGTTATCTAAAATTGCGACGCCGTTTGTGTTTGCGTTGTCTGCTTCTACGGAAGGTATTCTCAAGTTAATGGGACGTGGTGGCGAAGAAGACAGTGTGACGGAAGATGATATTCATGCACTCGTGAAAGAAGGCTCGGAATCTGGTGTGATTGAACGTGGCGAGCAAGAGATGATTCGCAATATCTTACAGCTTGATGACCGTTTGGTGAGCTCGTTGATGACGCCACGTCGAGACGTCGACTTTCTGGATATTAGCCAACCGGTTGAGCAGATATTTAAAAAGCTGCGCAGTTCAAAGCATAGTGTGTTTCCATTGTGCCAAGACCACCTCAATAAAGTGGTCGGTACGGTGTCAGCCAAAGCCTTATTGAATCAGGCGGGCAATTTAAACATTCAAGTGATCATGGGGCTATCTCGCTCTCCGATCTATGTTCCTGAATCGATGAAGGCTTTACGTCTACTTGGCTATTTTAAAGAGTCGGGTACAGAGATGGCATTCATTGTTGATGAATATGGCGATGTTCAAGGCCTTGTGACTCATTACGATATCCTAGAGGCGATTGCTGGTGAGTTATCGAACAACCCTAAAGATCTTTGGACAGAGCAAGTGGAAGATGGATTGCTGGTGGATGGATTGATTCCTATCAGTGAACTGAAAAACCGCTTAGAGCTGTCGGATTTTGAGGGTGAAAGCGAGAGCTTCCAAACGTTGAATGGCCTAGTGACTTGGTTAATAGGGCGCTTACCTGATGCCGGTGAAGTTGTTCAATACCAGCAGTGGCAGTTTGAAGTTATCTCTGTTGAGAACAATCGAATTGTGAGTATCAAAGCGACGCAAATAGCCGATGACATAGAAGGCGCCAATAGCTAGCGATCCGCCTAATCAGTAAGCGGCGATTGTTCATTGCCTCTTATCTCTTTATTGTTCATTATCACGAAGATTAGGTATGCTTCACCGCATACCTATTTTCGTTTTTATCCTTTGTTTTCTGGAGCTCCCTTTGTCAGACCATCAATTCAGCCCTCAAGATGAAATCTTCATGCGACGCGCCATCGAGGTAGCTAAGCAAGCAGAAAAAGAGGGAGAGGTTCCCGTTGGTGCTGTTCTAGTGAAAGATGGGGAGGTTATCTCTGAAGGATGGAACCGCTCGATTGGCTGCCACGATGCAACCGCACATGCAGAAATCGAAACCTTGCGTAAAGCAGGTCAAGCCTTGGAAAACTATCGCTTACTTGATACCACCTTGTATGTCACCTTAGAACCGTGCCCAATGTGCGCGGGTGCCTTATTACACAGCCGAGTAAAGCGCATTGTGTTTGGTGCTCCAGACTTAAAAGCGGGTGCGGCGGGTACGGTATTGAATCTCTTTGAAAGCCAAGCCTCATACCACTATGCCGATGTTGAGCATGGTTTGTTAGAGGAAGAGTGTCGTGAACAATTACAGGCGTTTTTTAAGCGCCGTAGAAAAGAGATCAAAGAGAAGCGAAAGCTTGAGCGTTTGCAGGAAGAGCAGCGTTTAGAATCCGATAAGGCAAGTAACAATAATAAGGTCAGTAACAAGAACAAGGTCTGTAACAAAAAATAGCAGCGATCTTTCGGCACTCTCAATCATAAGAGTGCCAAGCAAACTTAGTTGGTCATTACTTTTACTCAGCAATCATCTGCATGAAAGCACGGTTGCGCCAAATGATCTTCTTCTTATTATTTGAAAGCATACGCTTACGACGGTTGGCAGCAACGGTCTTATCAAGGCGTTTCGATTTCAGTTTGTTCTTCATCATTTCAACGATTTCCTATTTGTCGTCTGGCTTTGTAAGTATGACTTCAGTTTTAATTATAGTGGTTATTTGTTTATAAGCTCCGCCACGAACTTAGCGCTAGCTTTCTGAACCACTATCGTGATGGCTAAGAGTTGAATGCAACAGAGCATTATGTCGCTTATGGTGTGACGTTATAAAGTTCGATTGTTACTGCAATATGACACACTGGATATCGCAGGCGTTTTGTTTGTTTTGGTCATTTATCGTGATGCAATAAAAAAGAGCAATGCTAAATGGCATTGCTCTTTTTATTTTATTTGGAAGACTCAGCGTCGTTCACTGCGGATTCAGTTTCACTGATTGTTGATTCAGCATCTGATACCTCTAGAGGTGGGATAACGACCAAACCTTCAAGGCTCGCTTCTTCCTCTTTATTACGCTTATTTACATGGCCAATAATGCTCTGATAATAACGGCGAATGTTCTCAACGTAATTCCTTGCTTCATCACCACGCGCATACCCGTAACGAGTTTTGCTGTAGTACTTCTTCTGTCTTAGCAGAGGAAGCCTGTCTTTCACATCACCCCAAGCATCAGGATCACCGCCTTGTGCTTTGGTTAAGCGACGAGCATCCATCATGTGCCCGTAACCTACGTTATATGAGGCAAGCGCAAACCAGATCTTTTCATGCTGAGTGATTGAGTCGGGCACTCGATTCACGATACGACGTAAATATTCAACACCGCCTTGTACCGACTGTTTCGGGTCGAGACGATTGGTTACACCAACGCTCTTCGCAGTAGGCAGTGTCAGCATCATCATGCCTCGAACACCGGTTGGAGAGCGTGCAACAGGATTCCAGTGTGACTCTTGGTATGCTAAAGCGGCAATCAAGCGCCAGTCAAATTCTTGAGAATATTTCTGAAATAGTGGCGACCATTTTGGCAGCTTGCTATCCAATGCACGGATAAATGCACGAGTATCAACGTAATCAAAAGTGCCGATATGGCCGATGTATTTTTCTTCTAGTGAAGCCAGTTCACCAGACTGTTTTAGGTTACCAAAGAACTCAATCAGTAATGCATAAAGGCTTTCATCTTCAGATTTCTGTAAATACCAAGAGATAGGTTGATCTTCTGTCAGTTCAAAAGCTAAGGCTACGTCTGGGTATAAACGTTGTGCGAGTGACAGCTCAATAGAGTCCGCAACAGTAAACAAGCGTTCACCAGTCGACACTTCTTTTAGCAGGTCATTGATGTCAGCATTACCTATTGCATCGTAGATAAAGTCATCGTGCTTGTTCTGGATCTGTTTTAGCGTTGGCTCAAAATGTGAGTCCTTCACTACCACCAAAGATGGCGTCAATGTTTCGGTAGATGCCGTTTCTTCTGATTCAGTTTGTGCTTTTACGAAATCAGCTTGACGCTTATTCTCGAACTTGATCAGTTGTTGAAGGTTTCTTGGGCGCCACTGTCCTTTTTTATACACCACTTGCTGGCTTACATAGTAATAGGCGGGCGCAGCGCGATAAGCGCGTGTCAGGTTATTGTTTTGCGTTAACCCTGTCGCGATAAGATCGATCTCGCCTTTCTTTAAGGCTGGAAAGAGGCCGGATAAACGGTAAGCGGGTTTAATCTCAAGCTGTACACCAAGCTCCTGCGCAAATTCACGAGCTAACTCGTAATCCAAACCAGCAGGGCCATCGGGACCAATGTAATAAGAGAGTTGGTTATTTAGGGTGCCGACGCGAAGAACGCCTCGCTCTCGTATCTGCTCAAGGACACTTTTAGGTTCTGACTCAATCTGGCATCCAGCCAACCCAACTAGGGCAATGGCAAGCAGAAGGAACTTAGACGAAAAGATGAGCGTAAATTTAGGCATCAAAATGAAATCTCGAAAAGTGGAAGCCCCTTTATACCAAACCCCGCAAGGCTGGCAAAGCAGGTTTATTTAAACAGTTGTAAAAGTGCTGATAAATGCAGCAAAAGTACCATTTACGCATAAAGATAAAAAAAATCACGCAAACGGTTGCTTTTGGTGTTACGTCACAAAAAGAAATGCTTTATAATGCGCTCGCATTGAAGAGGTGGAATCGGCATAGGTTTGGCAACCTTCGGGAATAGCTTCGAAGAAAACAGTTAGGTTGTTCCTATAACCCACTGAATTTATTCCAATACTACCTTAATCAACTGCATAAGAGACCTAAGCACATGAGAATTTTGCGTGGCTCCCCAGCTCTATCTGAGTTTCGTGTTAACAAGCTTTTAGAGCTTTGTCGTGAATTAAGCTTACCTGTAACAGGTATTTACGCTGAGTTTGCCCACTTTGCTGATCTAACGGCAGACCTAGATGAGTCTGAAGTTGAGAAGCTAGAAAAGCTACTGACTTACGGTCCAACGATTGAAGAGCATGAACCTGAAGGTTTACTGCTGCTTGCAACGCCACGCCCGGGCACTATCTCGCCTTGGTCTTCAAAATCAACAGATATCGCACACAACTGTGGACTGGCTAAAGTGTCACGTCTAGAGCGCGGTACTGCTTTCTACATTGAAACCTCTGCTGAACTTTCTGAGCTTCAACTTGTTGAGCTAAAAGCAATCCTGCACGACCGTATGATGGAAGTGGTTTTCACTGACTTCGAATCGGCAGCGGCACTATTTACCGTGGCTGAGCCTGCTCCTTATGCGGAAGTTGACCTATTAACTGGCGGACGTAAAGCGCTTGAAAAAGCAAACGTCACCCTAGGTCTTGCACTTGCAGAAGATGAGATCGATTACCTTCTTGAAAGCTTCACCGAGAAGTTAGGTCGTAACCCGACCGACATCGAACTAATGATGTTTGCACAAGCGAACTCAGAGCACTGTCGTCACAAGATCTTTAACGCTGATTGGACTATCGATGGCGTTAAGCAAGAAAAATCATTGTTCAAGATGATTAAGAACACCTTTGAAACGACACCAGAGCACGTTCTGTCTGCTTATAAAGATAACGCAGCGGTAATGACAGGTTCTGAAGTGGGTCGTTTCTTCCCAGATCCAGAAACTCGCCAGTACAACTACCACCAAGAAAAAACACACATCTTGATGAAAGTTGAAACGCACAACCACCCTACAGCAATCTCTCCATGGCCGGGTGCATCAACAGGTTCAGGCGGTGAAATCCGCGATGAAGGCGCAACTGGTATTGGCGGTAAGCCAAAAGCGGGTCTGGTTGCTTTCTCTGTATCTAACTTGAAAATTCCGAACTTCGTTCAACCTTGGGAAACTGACTTTGGTAAGCCGAGCCGTATCGTTACTGCTTTGGATATCATGCTTGAAGGCCCTCTTGGTGGCGCAGCATTCAACAACGAATTTGGTCGTCCAAACCTATTAGGTTACTTCCGTACTTACGAAGAGAAAGTAAACTCTCACGCAGGTGAAGAAGTACGTGGTTACCACAAGCCAATCATGCTGGCTGGTGGTCTAGGTAACATTCGTGATGATCATGTTCAGAAGAAAGAGATCCCAGTAGGTGCAAGCCTAATCGTTCTTGGCGGTCCAGCAATGAATATCGGCCTTGGTGGCGGTGCTGCATCTTCAATGGATTCTGGTTCTTCTTCTGAAGACTTAGATTTTGCTTCTGTACAACGTGAAAACCCAGAGATGGAGCGTCGTTGTCAGGAAGTTATCGACCGTTGTTGGCAGCTTGGTGATGCGAACCCAATCGCATTTATCCACGATGTGGGCGCGGGCGGTATCTCGAATGCACTTCCTGAGCTAGTAGACGACGGCGAGCGTGGCGGTATCTTTAACCTACGTGACGTGCCAAACGATGAGCCGGGCATGAGCCCACTTGAGATCTGGTGTAACGAATCTCAAGAGCGTTATGTAATGGCGGTTGCTGATAAAGACATGGCAACATTCGATGCGATTTGTAAGCGTGAACGTGCACCTTACGCCGTGGTTGGTAAAGCAACGGAAGAGCGTGATCTTAAATTAGAAGATTCACACTTCGACAACACGCCAATCGATATGCCTATGGACATCCTATTAGGTAAAACGCCTAAGATGCACCGTGACGCGAAAACGCTAAAAGCGAACAACCCCGCGATTGATCGTTCTGGTATCGAACTAAACGAAGCGGTTGACCGTATTCTTCGCCTACCAACAGTGGCAGAGAAAACATTCCTTATCACCATCGGTGACCGCTCGGTAACAGGCCTTGTAGCTCGTGACCAAATGGTTGGTCCATGGCAGGTTCCAGTAGCAAACTGCGCAGTAACAGCGGCAAGCTACGACTCTTACCACGGTGAGGCTATGTCTCTTGGTGAGCGTACGCCAGTGGCACTGCTAGACTTCGGCGCATCGGCTCGTCTAGCGGTTGGTGAAGCAATCACTAACATCGCAGCGACTAATATCGGCGATATTAAACACATTAAACTGTCGGCTAACTGGATGTCTCCAGCGGGTCACCCTGGTGAAGATGCAGGTCTTTACGAAGCGGTTAAAGCCGTGGGTGAAGAGCTATGTCCGGCACTGGGTCTTACTATCCCTGTGGGTAAAGACTCAATGTCGATGAAGACTAAGTGGGAAGAGAACGGCGAACAGAAAGAAGTCACATCTCCGCTATCTCTTGTTATCACTGCGTTTGCACGTGTTGAAGACGTTCGTAAGACGATTACGCCTCAGCTTCGTACTGACAAGGGTAATACAAGCCTAGTTCTTATTGACCTAGGTAACGGCCAAAACCGCATGGGTGCAACGGCACTAGCGCAAGTTTACAAGCAGCTTGGTGATAAACCAGCAGACGTAGACAACGCAGCGCAGCTAAAAGGCTTCTACGAAGGCGTTCAAACGCTTGTAGCGAACGACCAAGTTGTCGCTTACCACGATAAAGGCGATGGCGGTCTATTCGTAACACTTGCTGAAATGGCGTTCGCAGGTCACTGTGGTGTTAATGCAAACATTGAAGCTTTAGGTGAAGACACACTAGCTGCACTATTTAACGAAGAGCTAGGTGCGGTAATCCAAGTTCGTAACGATGACCTAGACGCAGTACTTTCTACACTTGCTGCAAACGGCCTAGAAGCGTGTTCACACGTGATTGGTTCTGTTGAAGCATCAGACGAAGTAGTGATTAAGTCAGGCGCAGACGTTGTAATCCAACGTAACCGTACTGAACTACGTACTATCTGGGCTGAAACGACGCACAAGATGCAAGGTCTACGTGATAACCCAATCTGTGCAGACCAAGAGCACGAAGCGAAGAAAGACAACTCAGACCCAGGTCTGAACGTGAAACTAAGCTTCGACGTAAATGAAGACATTGCTGCTCCTTACATCAACACGGGTGCTAAGCCTAAAATGGCGATTCTACGTGAGCAGGGTGTTAACTCTCACGTTGAAATGGCAGCAGCATTTGACCGTGCAGGCTTCGAAGCAACTGATATTCACATGAGCGACATCCTAACGGGTCAAGCGGTACTAGAAGAGTACAACGGCCTTGTGGCTTGTGGTGGTTTCTCTTACGGTGACGTACTAGGCGCTGGTGAAGGTTGGGCTAAGTCGGTTCTGTTTAACGACTCTACACGTGACCAGTTTGAAAACTTCTTCAAGCGTGAAGATACCTTCTCTCTAGGTGTGTGTAACGGTTGTCAGATGCTGTCTAACCTGCGCGAGCTAATCCCTGGTGCTGAGTACTGGCCACGTTTCGTTCGCAACGAATCTGAGCGTTTTGAAGCACGTTTCAGCCTAGTTGAAGTTCAGAAGTCTGATTCTGTATTCTTCAATGGCATGGAAGGCTCTCGTATGCCAATCGCTGTTTCTCACGGTGAAGGTCGCGTAGAAGTGCGTGACAACGACCACCTAAACGCGATTGAAAACTCAGGTACAGTTGCCCTACGTTACGTTGACAACAACGGTAACCAAACGCAGCAATACCCGAACAACCCGAATGGTTCGCCAAATGCTATCACTGGTTTAACAACGACGGATGGCCGTGTGACTATCATGATGCCTCACCCAGAGCGTGTATTCCGTACTGTTGCTAACTCTTGGTCTCCAGAAGGCTGGGGCGAGAATGGCGCTTGGATGCGTATGTTCCAAAACGCACGTAAGAATGTGGGTTAATCTGGTTCACTAAACCTAATTGTTTTAAAAGCTAATAAAAGCGCAGACCTAAAGGTCTGCGCTTTTTTGTTAGGTTTGATGTTTATAGAGCTAGGATCAAAAAAGCCGCAGAATTTGCCCCCTGCGGCTTTAGACTTTCTATTTATATAGAACTCTAGAATCTAACGATTAGTTGTTGCTGTGTAGCTCGCTGTTCAGTTCAACAGCAGACTTGTTCGCTAGACATTCAATTTGGCCAGTAATCGAGTTACGACGGAACAGAAGGTCAGAAACGCCAGCAAGGTCACGAGCTTTAATGATTTCTACTTCGTTGCCTTCTTTATCTAACATGCGAACCTTAGTACCCGCAGTCACGTAAAGACCAGACTCAACCGTACAACGGTCGCCCATAGGGAAGCCAAGACCAGCGTTTGCGCCTAGTAGGCAGTTTTCGCCGATAGAGATAACCATAGTACCGCCACCAGACAGAGTACCCATGATAGAAGCGCCGCCGCCGATATCAGAACCGTTACCTACAACCACACCTGCAGAGATACGACCTTCAACCATGCTCACACCGGTAGTACCCGCATTGAAGTTGATGAAACCTTCGTGCATTACTGTTGTGCCTTCGCCTACGTGTGCACCAAGACGAACACGAGAAGTGTCAGCAATACGAATACCTGTTGGTACCACGTAATCCACCATCTTAGGGAACTTGTCTACGCAATCTACAGACAGAGCGCGACCCGCTAGGCGAGCTTCGATTTGACGCTCAGCCAGCTCAGGAAGATCGATAGGGCCTTCGTTAGTCCATGCGATGTTGTGCAGTAGACCGAAGATACCGTCTAATACCGTACCGTGTGGTTGAACTAGGCGGTTAGAGATCAGTTGCAGCTTAAGGAAGCCTTCAGCAACTGATGCTGGCTTCTCGTCAGTCGCAAGAACAACAAGAACAAGAGGTTGCTCAGATGCTGCTGCTTTTTCTGCGAAAGATGCGTTTGCTGCATCGTCGTTTGCTGCGAATGCTTTCGCTAGTTCTGCGCTTTGTGCAGCAGAGATTTCGATAGCTTGGTTGCCTTCAGTGTAACCTGCAACTTCACCAACAGCCGCAACAAGAGCGTCGCTTGGGTTTAGAAGTGGGTTAGGGAAGAACGCTTCAATGATTTTATTGTCGCGGTTTTTGGTTGCCGTACCGAAGGCTAGTGAAAAGTAAGCCATGTTGAATCTCCATGTGTTGAGTCTTGATTTTGCTATTTCATAACAGCGGCTCGAATAACAAGCGCTGCCGTTAGCAAAGTTAATTTAATTGCGTTCATCATAAAGAGAGCGCCCTCGTTATGAAAGGGCGCATCGGGATAAAGTCTGTAAAATGATATTGCTTGTCTTTCTGGAGATAGTTTTCTGCAATGAGAAAATGATGCAATTCAACAAAATTTGATATCAAAGTTAGATAACCAACGTTCTTTAAATGAACAACACTCTTTAGATAAATAGCGCTTTATAAGCCTGCTCAATCCCTTCAATCAACATCTGCATACCGATAACGGCGAGTATTAAACCCATCATTCGGGTTATCACGTTCAATGCACTTGGTCCGACAGCTTTAACAAATCGCTCGCCGAATACAAATAAGACATAGGTTAGGGTACACAGTAGGCCGAAAGCGACGATGGTTATGATGGTTTCATAGACCCCCTCGGTACTGGCAAAGTTCATCGCAGTGGCAATGGTGCCGGGGCCAGCGAGAATTGGCATTGCAAGTGGTGAGACGGCGATACTTAGAGCTGCGTCTTTCTGGGCGTCTGAGTTCACTTTCTCTTTTGCTTTTGAATGTGTTGAGTCACCTTGCAGCATGTGAAAGCCAATCAAAAAGACCAGAATGCCGCCTGTGATGCGCAGTGCGTACAGCGTGATACCAAAGAGATCAAAGATCAGTTTGCCAGAAATCGCAAAAGTACTGACGATAACGAAGGCGATAAGTACCGATCGGAATGCGATAGATTTAACCGTTTCCCTGTCATTATCACCGGTTAACCCAAGAAAGATTGGCGTATTAGCGATAGGGTTCATAATGGCAAAAAAGCCCATGAACACGGTAATGGTATGAATGATGAGCTCTTTCATATTATTCCTTTGAAAAGATGCAGTTAAATACAAATAATTATTAGAAATAGATAGTAGAGCAAGTGTGAATAAAAAACAGCCAGCATAAGGCTGGCTGTTTGGTTTTAGTGATAGGTGTAGAGTTTTGGTCGTCTGTTGTTGCTTGTTTCTCAGTTTACGGACTCTACTCTATGGATAGAGCATGGCGCTCAACGTTGTCGTTATGCGTTTTGAGATTAGCTTACTGCTACAGCCAATGCAACTGTCGCACCGACCATTGGGTTGTTACCCATACCGATGAAGCCCATCATTGCCACGTGAGCCGGAACAGAAGAGCTACCTGCGAACTGAGCATCAGCATGCATTCTGCCCATGGTATCTGTCATGCCGTAAGACGCTGGGCCTGCTGCCACGTTATCTGGGTGCAATGTTCTACCTGTACCGCCGCCTGAAGCAACTGAGAAGTAAGGTAAACCTTGGCGAGTACGTTCTGCTTTGTAGATACCTGCAACAGGGTGTTGGAAGCGCGTTGGGTTAGTTGAGTTACCCGTAATACTCACATCCACTTCTTCTCTGTGCATGATTGCCACGCCTTCACGTACATCATCAGCGCCGTAACACAAGATCTCTCCGCGAGGGCCTTGTGAGAAGCGGCGGCGTTCTGTTTCAACAAGCTCACCTGTTTGGTAATCGTATTGAGTGCGAACATAGGTAAAACCATTGATGCGAGAAATTAAGTAAGCCGCATCTTTACCTAGACCATTGAGTATTACCTTCAATGGGTTGTGACGTGATTTGTTGACGTTGAGTGCGATTTTAATCGCACCTTCTGCAGCAGCAAAAGATTCATGGCCCGCAAGGAAAGCAAAGCAGTGACTCTCTTCATTGAGAAGACGTGCAGCCAATGCACCGTGGCCAATACCGACCTGGCGTTGCTCAGCAACACTGCCGGGTTTGGTGAATGCTTGAAGGCCTTCACCAATGATATTCGCTGCTTGTTCTGCGCTGGTGGCTTTGCGAAATAGCGCCAGTGCTGAACCAAGGATATAAGCATCGGCAGCGCTTTCAAAAGCGATAGGCTGGGTGTCCATCACCAAGGCTTTTGGATCAACGTTGTGGGCTTTGCAGTATTGGTTCGCTTGCTCTAAAGAGTCGAAGTTCATTTCTGCCAATACGCGAGTTACCGATTCATTAAATTGAGTGTTCATCATATCTTTCCTCTAAATTGGCAAAATTAGTGTTGGCGTGGGTTAATGGTGGTAACGGCTTCATCGAAGCGACCATAAGTCCCCGTCGCAAGGTCAGCAGCTTCATTAGCTGGCATGCCTTGGTTAATCGCCTTCATCATTTTGCCGAGGTTGAGATATTCGTAGCCAATCACTTCGCTGTGATCATCAAGTGCAAGCTTGGTCACGTAGCCTTCTGCAAGCTCTAGGTAACGAACGCCTTTCGCTGAGGTTGAATAGCTGGTGCCTACTTGGCTACGTTGTGTTTGACCTAAGTCTTCCAATGCTGCGCCAATTTCTAGGCCGCCTTCAGAGAATGCGGATTGAGTTCGACCGTAAACGAATTGCAGAAAGGTTTCACGCATGGCTACGTTAATAGCGTCACACACCAAGTCAGTATTCAGAGCTTCAAGAATGGTTCTTCCTGTGAGGATTTCGGCTGCCATCGCGGCTGATTGAGTCATGCCTGAACAACCAATCGTTTCGATTAGCGCTTCTTCGATGATGCCGTTTTTTACGTTCAGCGTTAGTTTTGCTGCACCTTGTTGTGGTGCACAAGTGCCGACGCCATGGCTTAAACCAGAAATAGCGATGACATCTTTTGGACTAACCATAGCACCTTCAACTGGAATTGGAGCTGAAGTGTGAAGATCACCCCTTTGAATAGGGCACATTGATTGAATTTCTGAAGAGTAGTGCATAATGTTTTCTCACTGATAGAGCCATTTAAGACCTAGGGCGTTGAGAAAACAGGACGTGTTGGAAGAGGTGTGGCTAATTCACTACAGATCTTGAGTATCGATCATCCAAAGGTGTCATGAAGCTCGGTCTTAATAGACTAAGTCCATTCCAAAATGGAGGAGTAGCGATACATCCAACAGTATTACCTGTTTTCGATTCTGTAGGAGTCATTAGCACGGTTCAAAAGAACGGGCGGTTGAAGCAAAAGCTTAGGTGGAACCCCATCACCTGATGGCTATAGATTAGATCTTAATCACACTTTTGTGCAAGCGAATGTTTAGAGCGATTTCGACTATAAACAGAGTTCATTATATTTCGATAAGTATAAAAAAACGCCAATAACGAGCTCTGATTAGAGACATTATTGACGTTTTTTAGAAAACTTCAGCTAATTAAGCGGCATCTTCTTCTGCGTCTTCAACAGCTTCAAGCTTCTTTTCTTTTTTCGGAGCTGGTTTACGCTTAGCACCTAATGCGTAAAGAACTTCTTCTTTGTTCTTCGCTAGGTACATAGCAAGCTCTTCTTGCTTGCCTTCATCTTCAACTAAATCGCTTTTGCTTAATAGTTCAAAAAGCTCATCAGCCATATCCAGCATTTTGTCGTATGCGTCAGCTTCGGCTTTAGAGGTAAAAGTCATTTTCTCTTCTCCGTTGCGTTCGACCACGTACTTGACGATAACAGCCATGGTTAATCCTCTAAGTTTGATAAAATTTCACTGGCTTTTTATACAGTTTCTGATGTTAAAAGTCCAGTTGGAGCCCTAACAATGCGGCCTCAATCTTGATGTGTAGCCCAGTCTTCACAATAACTCATGAAAGATTTCAGCAGTGGGCTCTGGTATTTGTCTTTGTGAACCAGCATCCAGAATCGACGTTTCATGTCGAGTGGGACATCGAGTGCTTTCACTCGGCCTGAGTCAATTGCTCGTTGCGCAGCCAGCCGTGATAAACACGCGAATCCAAGATTGGCAGAAACTGAATTGATGATCGCCTCGGTGGTGTTGAGCTCAAAGGATTCATACCAGTGTTCGATACGCGGTGCGACGGCACGAAGGAAAAACTCGCGAGTCCCTGAGCCTGATTCACGTAGAATCCAGTGACTATCTTCTAAATCGCTTAAAGTCACTTTTTCTTTTGAAACGAGAGGATGTTGATTACTAACAATAATACACATTTCATCGCAGCTAAACTGACTCGAAATGAGTTCAGGGTGTAATGTTTTTCCTTCAATTAGCGCGATATCAAGTTCATAATCCACCAACTTTTGGCAGATCAGCGCACTGTTTGAAATGAACAAGCTTTGATCCTGATGCTGAGTTAGCTCGCGAAAGCCAGACAGAATAAACGGTGCAACCTGATTACCAATTGTGTCACTCGCACCGACCTTTAGATTGCCACTTAAAGGCTGGTCGTCACGGAACAAAACATCAATACCAGCAGTACGATGTAATATCTCATCCGCCAAAGGAAGAAGCTTTTGTCCTTCTTGATTGAGAATTAATCGGTTGTTGACCCGGTCAAATAGAGAGTGGCCCAATTGTTTCTCCATCTCGCCCAGCGCCATGCTGACAGCAGCCTTAGACAAAAACAGTGCTTCCGATGCGGCGGTAAGCGTCGAATGTTGGGTAATGGTGACAAACACTTTGAGTTGTTTGATTGAAATATTAGCCATCAGGTTCCTAGTTTTACGCTGCTGGAGGAAAGGTATCGTTCAGTATTAATGAACACTTGTTATATATAATTGGATATTGTTTAACGAAGCGCAAGCGTATTATGGCTTCAACAAGCTGATGAGTTCACAAGTTTAGTGAATTAAGTTTAAGAGAGGCTGACATGATTCAACGTATTAAATATAGATTAACAGGAGCTCCAACACCCATGGCAGGGTTAGCACTCGCAATTGCAAGTTTAGGCTGGTGTTGGGATGGTGTTTTAGTCGCACAAGGTATTTTGCACACACCGGGTTTGGTGCAGTGGGTCAGTGCTGGTATTGCGGCTGTATTGCTTCTTGTTTTAGCTGTGAAATTTTTGATTCACGGCCACTTATTACGTGAAGACCTTGCTCACCCTGTTGTCGGCAGTGTTGTACCCACATTCGCAATGGGTTGTATGGTGGTGTCTGCTTCGTTGGCTCCGATCTCTCAATTCTTACAAGAAGCTGTGTGGCTCGCTTCGGTAGCGTTACATGTCGTGTTCTTGGTGAGCTTCTTATACCACAGAGCTAAAAACTTTGAGATTCACCACATGGTGCCAAGCTGGTTTGTGCCACCAATCGGTATTATCGTGGCAGACGTTTCTTTTTCAGGTAACCCGATCTTAGAACCCGTTGCTCACGCGACTTTAGTCTTTGGTTTATTGGTTTATGCCGTAATGCTACCTCTTATGATCTACCGTTTGATCTTCTCTCATGAAGTGCCTGACGCAGCAAAACCAACCATTGCGATTATGGCGGCACCAGCAAGTCTATCTTTAGCTGGCTACCTAACGGTGACGGCAAATCCTTCGCCAGTGATCATTGGGTTACTCTTTGGCATTGCAGTGTTGATGACGTTTATTATCTACATCGCGTTTTTCAAACTACTTCGTCTGCCATTCAGCCCTGGCTATGCGGCGTTTACATTCCCAATCGTGATTGGTGCAACGGCGCTATTCAAATTGGCGGCTTGGATGCAAGCACAAGGTATTGAAGCGCATTACATAAATCAAGTATTCGGTCTAGCGTATCTAGAATTGATTGTGGCAACGTTTGTGGTGGGTTATGTGGCGGTTCGTTATTACATGAATTACAAACCTCACCGTGTTCTAAGCGCGGTAGGCAGTAAACTGTAAGAAGCAATAGTTCAAAAGATAAACGGACCTTAAGTTTTCAGTATTTCATAAGCTTATATTCCTAATCCAAACACGGCACTTATGCTAATCTGGCTTTATATTGTGGCAAGATTAGCGTGAGTGCACTTTGTTTACTGTTTACCATTCCAATAAAGTTGATACTTTAAAAATCCTTCTCGTTCACTTAATCAAAAGTGATCCTTTAGCCAATCCTTTCGAAAAAGAGCAGATCTTGGTTCAGAGCCCAGGTATGTCTCAATGGCTTAAGATGGAACTCGCCAAAGAGTTTGGCGTAGCAGCAAATATCGATTTCCCACTTCCTGCAACCTTCATTTGGGATATGTTTACCCAAGTGCTTCCTGATGTACCAAAACGCAGTGCTTTTAATAAAGAAGCGATGACGTGGAAGTTGATGAGTTTGCTACCCGCTAAGCTTGACCACCCTAATTTTTTACCTCTACAACGCTACCTTGAAAACGACGAAGATGATTCGAAGTTGTATCAATTGGCAGAAAAAATTGCCGATATCTTCGATGGTTACTTGGTGTATCGACCGGAGTGGATGGCGATGTGGGAAGCGGGAGAGCCCGTTGCAGAACTTATCGATGATGAGGGACAACAAGAGCACCCTTGGCAACCGATTTTGTGGCAAGCACTCTATGAGAAAACTTTGTCTCAAGGCCAATCTAAATATCACCGTGGCAACTTGTATCACGACTTCATTGAAGCGCTAGCCAAGCAACAAGGTCAACTGCAACATCTGCCTAAACGCTTATTTGTGTTTGGTATCTCTTCGTTGCCTCCTCGTTACATGGATGCGTTGAAAGCACTCGGTGAGCAGATTGATGTGCACTTGATGTTTACCAACCCTTGCCAACATTACTGGGGCGATATTCGCGACCGTAAATATTTGGCAAGAGTTGAAGCCCAGCGTCGTAAGCAGTTTGCGTTGGTTGATGGTTTACCTAAATTGGAGGGTGAAACTTCACCATTGAAAGATGGCATAGAAGCTAATATTGAAGACGAACTGCATACCAGCCAAGCCGTGGGTAATAGTTTACTTGCGTCTATGGGGAAACTGGGCAGAGATAACCTGTTTTTACTATCTCAATCAGACTGCGAAGAGCATGAGTTCTTTATTGATGTTGAGAGAGATAACCTATTGCATCAACTGCAAGCCGATATTCTCCAGTTAGAAGAACATCAAGACGACCACATATTAGATTCCAGTAACCATAAACAGGTTGTTGAACTTGGCGATCGCTCTCTAACCGTACATGCGTGTCATAGCCCAATGCGTGAGGTTGAAGTCCTTCATGATCAGTTGTTGGCGATGTTTGATACCAACCCGACTCTGAAACCACGCGATATCATCGTGATGGTGTCTGACATTAATGCTTATAGCCCAGCGATTCAGGCGGTATTTGGTAATGCACCGGGTGAGCGTTATATCCCTTACTCGATCTCTGATAGAACCGCAGACCAAGAAAGCCCAATTCTGACCGCCTTCATGCAGTTAGTCGCGCTACCAAACACGCGCTGTCTAGCTTCTGAGTTGCTAGAGCTGTTAGAAATTCCTGCGATGATGGCACGCTTTGGTATTGACGAGTTTCAATTCGAGCAAGCCAAGCAATGGGTTGAAGAAGCGGGTATCCGTTGGGGTGTCGATGCTTCAACGGCGACAGAATTTGATTTACCTGCGACCGAGCAAAATACTTGGCTATTCGGCATTCAGCGCATGCTATTGGGTTATGCGATGTCAGACTCTGCAGGTTTGTTTGAAACTGAACACTCTCCGATTGCCGCTTATAACGAAGTTCAGGGTATTAACGCCGAACTTGCGGGTAAGTTAGCGCACTTTATTGACCGTATCGCTCATTACCGCCAACGACTAACTGAAACCCAATCAATCGATATGTGGCGTGAAACCTTGCTGCAAATGATTGATGATTTCTTCGCCGTTGAGCTAGAAGGCGAGGTGGTGCTTAAGTCGATTCGTGATGCACTTTCTCAACTGAATGAACAGCTTGATGATGCCTTGTACGAACAAGAGCTATCGCCAAGCATTATCTATCAGTACTTGAATAATAAGCTGTCGGGCGCGCGTATTAGCCAGCGTTTCTTAGCGGGGCAAGTTAACTTCTGTACTCTGATGCCGATGCGTTCCATTCCGTTTAAGACAGTCTGTTTATTGGGTATGAATGATGGGGTTTACCCTCGCTCAATGCCACCAGAAGGTTTTGACTTGATGAACGGACGCACACGACCTGGCGATCGTTCTCGTCGTGATGATGACCGCTACCTATTCTTAGAGGCGATGCTGTCGGCGCAAGAGTGTTTGTACATAAGTTATGTCGGCCGCTCGATTCAAGATAATACTGAGCGAGTGCCGTCGGTATTGGTTTCAGAGTTGATTGAATATTGTCAGCAAAACTACTGCTTAGGTAAAGACCAAGCACTACCAAGTGATGATTCTGGTATCAAGCTGACTCAAGCGATCAGTTTTGAACACACCATGACGCCGTTCAGCCCTGCAGCCTTTACACAAGGTGATGAAAGTTATGTATTGAGTTACGCCAAAGAGTGGCTTCCTGCGGCTAACCGTTCCGGTGAACGCAGTGGTGAATTCAATCGTGCCTTGGATGACTATTTGCTTGGTGCGACTTATCCATTGGAGCTCGATCTGGTTGAGCTACAGCGTTTCTGGCGCTTGCCGGTGCAATACTTCTTTAATCGCCGTTTAAAAGTCGTGTTTGAGCCACCGCTGCCGGTAATGGAAGACGATGAGCCATTCGTGCTTAATGGCTTAGAGAGCTTCCAGCTTAAAGATGCTTTGCTCCAAGTACTACTCGATCACCCAGAAGGGGCAGATGAAGCGGTTCGCTTGTTTGTCTCTGAGCAAAAAGCCCAAGGTCGACTACCTGTTGGCGCCTTCGGTGACATCGAATTTGAAACCAATCGTGTTCAAGCGGAAGACTTAGCCAAAGAGATTCGATTTGTGAGCGGATCACCGCAGCAAGATCTCGAAGTGAATATCGAGTTTGACGTGTTAGGCGAAGGTAAGCCTGTTCGCTTGATGGGGTGGTTAACTCAGAACTACCAATCAGGTCTAGTGCGTTTCCGTAGCGGCAAAATACGCTCTCAAGATTACTTGGCTGCGTGGATTGATCATCTATCCTGCGCTGTTATGGGGCACGGAAAAACGACCCATATTATTGGCTATGACAGAAAAGAGGGCGTGGTTCACCAAACGCTACAGCCTATTGGTGATGCACAGCAGGCGAGAGGTTTGCTGGCGGAATTAGTGCGACTGTTTTATCAAGGCATGACTGCACCACTGCCTTACTTCCCGAAAACCGCATTGGCTGGCGTTGAGGCGGGCTTTAGTCGTGGTAAGTGGGTTGATGACGAAGAGAAGTCACTCAAGAAAATGGACGATACCTTTAATGACAGCTTTGCCTTTACGGGCGAGGGCAGAGATACCTACATCTCACGAATCTGGCCTAAGTGGGATGATGAACTGGCCGTTCAATCACGTATGTACTCGACACTTGTGCTACAGGCGGCAAGGTTGGCTGCAGCCGATCTGGAAGATCAGGAGTAATTGGCTGTGATCGACAAGATCAATAGCGTATGCGCTGAATTAATAAAAGACCAAAGAGAGTCGCTGCTAAGCATTTGGGATGCTTACTTTCCAGGTGAAGGGAATCAAGGTGAGGGTAAGCAAGGTACAGGAAATAAAGTGGCCGCCAGTAAATCATTATTAGTGTAGGGCGTTCGCTGTACGGCCACAGGTCAGAGGGACCATTATTCTGTGGTTCAAAGTAACGCCGTAAAGTACAAAACTCATAGGCGCTCCTGAACTCGTGGGCGCATAGTAGCGAGGCGATCTGAATTGATCCGTGAGAGAGATCGCACTAACTATTAACAAATCAGCGTAGGACGTAAATTGAATGACGTTTTCCACGCTAGGTCACATTTATAGCAATAGTCACATTTTTAACAGACTCATCTATCAAAAGGCAGTAAGGCATGACGACCACAAGCAGTGTTCAGGTAATCGCTCCAAAAACACTCGATACCATGACGTTTCCACTTCATGGCGCGCGTTTAATTGAAGCATCGGCGGGTACGGGTAAAACATTTACTATTGCTGGCTTGTATTTGCGCTTACTGCTGGGGCACGGCACTGCTGCGCCGCAAGGTGATCTGACGGAAGCTACACGACACCATGAGCCACTAACTGTAGACCAAATTCTAGTGGTGACCTTTACCGAAGCGGCAACGGCAGAGCTACGTGATCGTATTCGTGCTCGAATCCATGATGCACGGATTGCGTTTGCTCGTGGGCAAAGTGATGATCCAGTGATTGCTCCTCTGTTACAAGCCATCGAAGATCATGTTGGCGCGGCGAAAACCCTGCTCAATGCCGAAAGACAAATGGATGAGGCCGCGGTCTACACCATTCATGGTTTCTGTCAGCGAATGTTGACCCAAAATGCTTTTGAGTCTGGAAGCCGTTTTGATAATGAATTTGTGACTGATGAAAGCCACCTAAAAGCACAAGTGGTTGCTGACTATTGGCGTAAACAGTTCTACCCGCTGCCAATTCAACTCGCGGGCGAAGTGCGAAATATTTGGGGTTCTCCCGCTTCATTATTGGCTGACGTAAATCGCTACCTGACGGGTTCTCCACTAAAGCTAACGGTAGATGCGATGTCGGGTGACCTGCAAACACTGCACAATCAAAACCTAGATAAAGTGAAGCAACTTAAGGCGTTGTGGTGTGAATCTGAAGCGGACTTTCTGGCTTTGATTTCAGGTTCAGATGTGAACAAGCGTAGCTACACCAAGAAGTCTTTACCGACTTGGTTAGAAGCCGTCACAGCATGGGCACAGAGCGACACTCATGATTACCAGTTCCCAGATAAATTAGAGAAGTTCTCACAAGCAACATTAATCGAGAAAACACCAAAAGGCACTGCACCTCAGCACGCCGTTTTCGAAGCGATTGAGGACTTCTTAAATTATCCAGCAGATCTAAAAGCTCCATTGCTGGCGCATGCCATTACCCATTGTCGGACTATGCTAGCTAAGGCTAAACAGCAAAAGCAGTGGTTATCGTTTGATGATTTGTTGACTCAGTTATCTGCGTCAATTGATGTGGATGAGCAATCATTGCTAGTGGAGAGAATCCGCACCTTATACCCAGTGGCGATGATCGATGAATTCCAAGATACCGATCCGCTGCAATACAGTATTTTTAGCCGAATCTATCTCGATAACCCGCAATGCGGTCTGTTTATGATCGGCGACCCGAAGCAGGCTATCTATGGCTTCCGTGGTGCGGATATCTTTACCTACATTAAGGCAAGAAACCAAGTTAGTGCTCACTATACGTTAGGCACTAACTGGCGTTCGAGTGCTGATATGGTCAGCGCGGTAAACCAAGTGTTTATGAATTCGGATAGCCCGTTTATCTACGACCAAGACATTCCATTTTTGCCCGTAGCAGCGAGCCCATCGGCTGACAAACGCCAATGGGTGATGGATGGTCAAACTCAACACGCGCTCACTTTTTGGCTGCAAGAGACTGAAGACAAGCCCTTACCAAAAGGCGAATATCACAAAGCAATGGCTGAGGCGACGGCGAGTCAAATTCAAACCATTCTGACCGCTTCTCAAAACGAGCAAGCTTATTTTGATAACGGTAAAAAGCAACATGCCGTGAATGCAGGTGATATTGCTGTCTTGGTTCGAACCGGTAGTGAAGGTCGCCTGATTAAGAATGCGTTGTCGGAACAAGGCATCGCTAGTGTGTATTTGTCTAACCGAGACAGTGTATTTACCAGCTTGGTCGCGCAAGATATTCAACGCCTATTGCAAGCGGTGTTGACACCTGAAAACGATCGTGCATTGCGCGCGAGTTTAGCGTCGGAATTGTTTTCTTTGGATGCCGCATCATTGGATGAACTCAACAACGATGAAGTGGTTTGGGAAAACGTCGTTAACGAATTTCGAGAATATCGTAAGTTGTGGCTACAGCGTGGCGTATTACCAATGCTTCGCAGCGTGATCAGTAAAAGGCATCTCGCGGAACGCTTACTGGAAGAAGAAAATGGTGAGCGCTCACTCACTGATTTAATGCACATTGGCGAATTGCTGCAACAAGCTAGGCAAGAACTCGACAGTGACTATGGCTTGTTACGTTGGCTAGCAGAAGCGATATCAGATGCGCAAAATGGTTTAGGTGGCAGTGAAGACGACATTCAACGCCTTGAATCAGAGAGAAACTTAGTTCAAATCGTCACTATTCATAAATCGAAAGGTTTGGAATATGACCTAGTATTCCTGCCGTTCGTGGCGAGTTATCGTGAAGCGAGTGAAGGTAAGTTCTACGACCATGAATCAGATACCACAGTGCTTGATATTACGGGTAGCGACAGTGCCTTAGCGCAAGCCGACAAAGAGCGATTGGCGGAAGACTTACGTTTGATTTACGTGGCGCTTACTCGTGCCGTTTACGGTTGTTTCATTGGTATGGCTCCTTTACGTAAAGGGCGTTCAACCAAAGAGCCGACCGGCGTTCACTTAAGTGCCATGGGCTACTTGGTTCAAAATGGACAAGAGCAAGGCATCGCCGAGTTACATCAAGCTCTGTCAGCGATTGAGGGGAAGAATTCAAGCGTATTGCTGTCTGAAACACCAACCGCTCACGAGCAAGTTTTTGTACAAGCAGAACAAGTGAGTGACGACTTACAGGCCAGTGAACTTAAGGCGTCAATCGACCGAGCTTGGCGTATCACCAGTTACTCAGGACTAGTCAAACAGGGCAGCCACGGAGCAAGCCATGATGCGACCATTGAGGTGTCTGGCTTTGATATTGATTCGGCGGATGAACAAGACGAGTCTGAGTTGATAGAACCTGAACGTTCTATATTCACCTTCCCTCGTGGCGCTCGTCCAGGTACCTTCTTGCACACCTTGTTTGAGGATGTTGAATTTACCGAGCCAGCAACCAGCGAACATAACACGCAAGTAATCACTCACTTATTAGAGTCAGAGCAATACGAATTCGAGTGGCTACCCGTGCTTCAACAACTTGTCGATACGGTGCTGAACACCGCGTTGGATGGTAAAAATCTAAAACTTAGCGAGAAAGACTCAACGCAACGTTTAGTCGAGATGGAATTCTTGTTGCCGATCGAAGTATTAGCCGCATCTGAATTGAATCAAACCATTCAGTATCACGATCCGCTATCAGCAAAAGCGGGTGACCTTGGCTTTCAAACCGTGCAAGGCATGTTGAAAGGCTTCATCGATTTAGTGTTTGAGCACCAAGGTAAATACTATGTCCTCGACTGGAAATCGAATCATTTAGGTGATGACGTTGCCGTCTACCATGGTGAGGCATTGAAATCGGCAATGGCTGACCACCGTTACGATCTTCAATATCAAATCTATGCGTTGGCATTGCACCGCTTCTTACGCAGTCGCGTTGCAGATTACAGTTATGAACAACATTTCGGTGGGGTTTATTACTTGTTTCTAAGAGGAATGGACGGCCAATCTCAACAAGGTATTTTCTCGGCTAAACCAACACTGGCTTTGCTCGATGAAATGGATCAATTGATTGACGGTAAAGTGATAGACAGACGTTCAGCGCAATTGAATGACGATGAAACTGGACAGATGGGGCTTCTATAATGATAACAACGACCAATAATACCGGCATGGAAACTGCGAACTCTGTAAAGCCAGTTTCACTTATCCCTGAACAGCTCATGGATGTACTCAAGTTCCTTGCGGATAAGGGCTCAATTCGTCAATTGGATTATCAGTTTGCCCGTTTTATTGCGCAGCAAGCGACGAGTCATTCTCAAGAGATCGGCTTTCTTGCTGGCGTTGTAAGCCATGAATTAGGCAAGGGGCACATTTGTACTCAGCTTATACAACTGCATACGGCAGCCCCTGAACTAACGGCAGATCTAGCCCAGTTACTCGGTTTGTACGGTGAAACGGCACTGCAATTGAACCAAAAACTGTTGGGTATTGATTGGGTGATTGTCCTGCAATCATCTAACCTAGTTGGAACAACGAATGACTGCGTTAAACCGCTGATGTTTGATGGACAGCGTGTCTACTTACAGCGTTATTGGAACTACGAAGTTGTGTTGGCTGAAACTCTAAACCGTTTAAGTAAGCCAGTAGAGTTCAATATTGAGCAGAAAAAAGCACTGACTGAGACGCTCAATCAGCTTTTTGCACGCAGTTATCACTTCCTGTTTAATGCCTTAACCAAGGCTGAAGCAAACCAACAAACCTCTCAGGTATTACGTCAGAAGTTAGTGTGTGACCATCTAGATATCGTCGATGAACAGGCTTTGGATTGGGGTTCTATCGATCAAGCGATTGTTCAAGCCAAACAAGTGACCGATTTAGATGTGCTGGATAGTCTAGTGCCGTTATCTGTCTGTTTGAACTGGCAAAAAGTAGCGGCAGCGGTGGCGTTAAGTCGACGTTTTGCGGTTATTTCTGGCGGACCGGGCACCGGTAAAACGACCACGGTAACTAAGTTACTTTCGGCGATGGTCGAGCAATCACTAAGCCAAGGTAAAACACCGACGATCAAGCTAGTGGCACCAACAGGTAAAGCGGCAGCACGTTTAACTGAGTCGATTGGTAAAGCGATTGAGCAGCTGCCATTAGCTCCTGAAGTAAAGGCCAACATACCGACTGAATCCAGTACTTTACATAGGTTACTCGGCGCGATTCCTAATCGAGCGGAATTTAGACATAACCGACGCAATCCACTTCACCTTGATATCTTGGTGGTGGATGAAGCTTCTATGGTTGATCTGTCGATGATGTATAAGCTGGTGGATGCACTTCCTGAGCACGCAAGGCTTATCTTGTTGGGTGATAAAGACCAACTGGCTTCAGTAGAGGCAGGTGCTGTGCTCGGTGATATCTGTTCATTCAACTCTGCGGGTTACAGCAGTGCGCAAGGCAACTTGATTGCGGAGATGACAGGCTTTGATGCGATAGCCAATACACAGCAAGCAAAAGCGGGAGCCGTTAATCCTCCGGCGATTGCAGACAGCTTGTGTATGCTGCAGAAGAGTTACCGTTTCGATGCGCGTTCTGGTATTGGTCAGCTGGCAAAAGCAATCAATAACGGTTCTGCGAATCAAGTAGACCAAGTGTTTGCCAAAGGTTTTGGCGATATCGAAAATCATCCTCTATCGAGCGACAGCTATAACTTGATGCTGCGTACCTTGGTTAATGAGTATGGCGCGTATCTCAATCGAATGAATGTGCCATTGGAAGAGTTAGAAACTCAAGAAGCGAGAGCCAAATCGGTACTCGATTTGTTCAGCCAATGCCGACTGTTGTGTTCTATTCGTGAAGGGGACTTTGGTGTTAAAGGTCTCAACCATAGAATTGAAAGGGCGCTTGCCGCAAGACGTTTGGTGAGCCCTCATAATGATGAACTGTGGTATCACGGGCGTCCTGTAATGGTGACGCGAAATGATCATGGCTTGGGTTTGTACAATGGTGATATTGGTATCTGTATGCTTGAGGTGGATTCAAGCCAACCTGATTCAGCACCTCGCTTGAAGGTCTATTTTGAGTTGCCGGATGGTAGCGTGAAAGCTGTGTTACCAAGCAGAGTGCCCGATCATGAAACGGCTTATGCAATGACGATACATAAATCTCAGGGTAGTGAGTTTGATCTGACCTTAATGATCTTGCCGCCGGATTTCAGCCCTATTTTAACGCGAGAGCTTATCTATACCGGTATTACACGAGCCAAGAAACGACTGATGATGTTCAGCGACACAAATGTGTTGAAGCGTGGGATTAAGGTGAAAACAGAGCGAGTGAGTGGTTTAGGCAGTCGCTTAACTAATTAGTCGTTATGGACGCTAGAGAAGGGCTTGAACTTAATCTAGATAAACACAAAGCAACCATCCCTGGTTGCTTTGAACGTTATTAAGACTCTTTGCTTAAAAACGCTCGAGTAAACGATATGTGGTTTATCTTGTATTTTGCTTGGCAATTCAAAATAAACTCTTTTAGATTCTCGCTAACAGGGAACACGCAGTGTACGTCTAGCCCTTCTAAGAATTGGTTATCAGCCATATCCCAAAAACTTTGCAGCGAGTTACAAACAATGGTTCTCATATCAATGTTGCTCTTTTGCTGTTTATATTAACGAGCAGACTGACTACTAGCATGCTGATCGTTAACGGGTATAGCAATCCGTGCAGTGACCTCCTAAATGTCATAGATTAAACATTCGGCGGCATTCCAATAAAAACGCTTGTCGATATTCATAAAGCGTGCAAATTCTATACAATTACAACTGTGAATGAAAGTGCATATTTAATAAATCTCACATGAAAAACGATTACATTTGCAATAGATTCCTTATTAAAGTGAGGTTTTACTCCAAATTTAATTTACACGTTTAACGCTAAGATCTTGGAATTCCTTTGATAGTTGTACAGACCTTGTTTTTCCATTGGTAATTCATCAACAGCAATCTCATAAAAACCCTGTTCACGGAACCAATGAAGGCTGTGTGTGGTAAGAACAAAGATCTGGTCGATATCACGAGATTTGGACTGATGACGCATGTAATCCAGCAGTATCTGCCCACGGTTGCCATCTCGGTAGTCTGGGTGAATGGCGACACAGGCCATCTCTGCCATGTGATCTTCTGGATAGGCGTATAGCGCAGCGCAACCAATGATCAGACCGTCTTTTTCGATGATGGTAAAACGATGGACTTCTTGCTCTAACTGCTCTCTTGAGCGACGAACAAGAATGCCTTGTTCTTCAAGAGGACGAATGAGGTCAAAGATACCACCGATGTCATCAATCTGAGCTTGTCTGACTTGTTCGGCACTCGCCATGACCACTTGGGTTCCAATACCATCAAAAGAGAATAGCTCTTGGATCAATGCACCATCGACTTTGTAGCTGATCAAGTGACAACGAGGCACGCCTGCTCGGCAAGCGGAGATCGCTCCTTTCAAGAAGCGCAGTGTTCCGGTGCTCATGTCTTCGGCGGGGTTCTGGGATTCCGTTAAGCGTTCAAGAATTTGCTTGGCGTCTTTAGGGAAGAGTTCGGCGAGTACATTACCGCTTTCGTCAGTCACCCCTTGCTCAGAACAAAAGCCAATCAGTTTGTCGGCTTTCAAACGGATAGCAACTTGTGTCGCGACCTCTTCCGAAAGCAGGTTAAAGCTTTCGCCAGTGACTGAACTGGCAATCGGCCCAAGAAGGACGATGGAACCTTGGTCAAGGGTGCGATTGATCCCTTCGATGTCTATTCGACGAATGCGTCCGCTGTGGCAGTAATCTGTACCATCATCGACGCCTAAGGGTTGAGCGGTAATGAAGTTACCACTCATAACATTCAGTTGAGTTCCTGCCATTGGGGTGTTGTTCAAACTCATTGAAAGGCGAGCGGTGATCGCAAGTTGCAGTTGTCCAGCCGCCTGCATTGCAACACCTAAAGAATATTCATCTGTGACTCTAATATTTTTATGGTAAGGCGTATGGCAGTCTTGCTTCTCTAACAGTTGGTTGATCTGTGGTCTTGCCCCATGAACGAGAACAATCTTAACCCCAAGGCTATGAAGCAGGGCTATATCACTAATAATATTGCCAAAGTTTCTATCGGCAACGGCTTCACCTCCCAACATAATCACCATGGTTTTACCACGGTGAGCATTTACATAAGGGGTCGATTGCCTAAAGCCTTTGACTAGCGCTGTACTTCTTAATTTCACAGAATAAGTCTTCCTTGTTTATTTATTCGATAATTTAGCATTTAAATTCAAATCTGAACAACAACTTTTTGGAATGAAGCGCAAACTATTCTCATCTAGGCTTCGTTTTATAAACTGTCTCAGTGTACAATGCGTACAGCATCCTTATGAGTCGTAAACGAATGCAAAAAAATCCAGTAAGAAAGAGTAAGATTGATGAGCTCGCAAAAGGTCTTTACAGTGGAGCAGAGCAGCGCAACAAACCTAAATTGAGACGTAAGCTCATTGAACGCAGTTTAATGGTTTTAGCTTTGGTGGGTTCGTTTGCCGTCGCTTCCTTGTTCGCCGATGTGTTTTCTCGAGTACAAGATGCGGTGACACCAGAGACACTGCTATATGGCACTTGGGTAGAGCAAGATGTCGCTCGTTATGCTGCGGACGAGTTTGTATTGAATGATAATGGTGTGTCAGTACGTGGCTCGGTTGTATCGACTCATTTTGACTTTGATGGTAAGTACTTCGAATATAAGGCAGGCAATAAAACGTATCGCTTTCGCCTAACGAATTCTGATAAGACAGAAATGATGCTTGTATCGGACAATCACTATAATCCAGTCTTTCGCCTTAAAGGTTATATCGATAACTCAGTTCGATAGGTTATCTTACTGTAAACATTTACAATCTAAGATTGTGTTATCTGATCGTTTTTGTCATCCTCGATGCATAGAATATTTAGGATGACTCTTGTGATTAAAAAATGGCTTCCCCTTGTTGCTGCCTCTTTCTTATTTGGCTGTGCTCAACCCACTGATCTTGCCCAACAACACCTTGATGGTGAATTTCCCCGAACCTTAAATAAGGTCGATTTGGTTGAATCTAATAAACCAAGAGACTTCACCGCATTTGCAGAGCAAGCTGAGATGGTGGTTTCTAAATCCCCTTCGATGGCTAAAATCTATGAGCCGCTTTATCAGCAACTCAATGAATGGGCGGTGCTGAGTGGAGAGCCGAGTGAACTCGCTAATTTTGGCGTTCAAACTGCTCAATTAGGTGGTGGTGATAAACAAGGTAATGTTTTATTCACGGGTTACTTTTCTCCTGTAATGGAACTGCGACATGAAGCAAACGAAGAATACCGATTCCCTGTTTATGGGCTTCCAGAGTGTGATAAAGAGTGTCCAACACGCGAAGAGATCTACAACGGTGCATTAGAAGGCCAAGGTCTTGAGTTAGGTTATTCAGCAAACCGTATCGACCCATTTATGATGGAAGTACAGGGCAGCGGCTTTGTGCATTTCGGAGATGATGACACGCTGCAGTATTTTGCATACGCGGGTAAGAACAATAAAGCTTACGTGAGTATTGGCCGTGTTTTGATCGAGCGAGGTTTAGTGCCACGCGAAAAAATGTCATTGAAAGCTATCAAAGAGTGGGTCTTGGTAAACGATCCTGAAGTGGTAAAAGAACTGCTAGAGCAAAACCCATCGTTTGTCTTCTTTAGCGCGAGAGATGATCTATCCGTAATGGGTAGCGCTGGCATTCCTCTATTACCGATGGCGGCGGTAGCGGGCGATCGCTCTATCTTACCAATGGGAACACCTATCCTGGCTGAGGTTCCGTTACTGAATGCTGATGGTACTTGGAGCGGCGCGCACCAACTAAGACTACTATTGGTTTTAGATACCGGTGGTGCGGTTAAGCAAAACCATTTGGACCTCTACCATGGTATGGGCCCACGAGCAGGAACTGAAGCGGGTCATTACAAGCATTTTGGTCGGGTGTGGAAGCTGGGTCTAGATGGCAGCGCAACCGAAGCGCCTTGGGCTTTGCCTCCTGAAAAGGTCGAGTAAACAACAATAAAATGGGGCATTGAAAGCGAATCGCTAATCCCCTAGACTTTTAATTCAAGAGTGCGTATAAAACGCACTCTTTTCTTTTTCTCAGAAATAAATTGGCGGCAACAATGCGTGAATTGACCACTCCAGCTTCAGAAAACTATGACCAACGATTTGGTGGCACTCGTCGCCTATATGGCAATAGTGAAGTAGATATACTTAGAGCAGCACACGTGTGTGTGATCGGTATTGGCGGTGTCGGTTCATGGGCGGTTGAAGCGCTTGCTCGTACAGGTTTAGGTGAGCTGACATTGATCGATATGGATGATGTGTGCGTGACGAACATTAACCGTCAAATCCACGCAATGTCGGGCACGGTTGGTAAGAGTAAAATCGAAGTGATGGCAGAGCGCGTTAAGCTGATTAACCCTGAGTGTAAAGTGAACCTGATCGACGACTTTATTGGTCCTGATAATCAGGCTGAATACCTATCGAAAGAGTTCGACTTTGTGCTCGATGCGATTGATAGCATGAAAGCTAAGGCTTCGTTGTTGGCGTATTGCCGTAGCAACAAAATCAAAGTGATCACTACGGGTGGCGCGGGTGGGCAAGTTGACCCGACTCAAATTAAAGTGGCTGATCTGACTAAAACGATTCAAGATCCGTTAGCGAAGAAATTGAAAGACACATTGCGTCGTCATCATAATTTCCCTAAGAACCCTGCGCGTAAGTTTGGTATCGATTGTGTGTTCTCGACTGAGCAACTTAAATACCCTCAAGCTGACGGCAGTGTATGTGCTGCGAAAGCGACCGCAGAAGGTCCAAAACGTATGGATTGCGCGACGGGTTTTGGTGCCGCGACAGTGGTAACCGCGACTTTTGGTTTTGTGGCTGTTTCACGTATCGTAGAAAAGATCGTTCAAAAGCACGCTAAGTAACGTCTTCTTCTCAATTAACAATCGACTGGATATTAAAATGACCACATTCCCAAGCTTTCCATTTGGCAAAGAAATTACCAGTGATGATATTGTCGCAAAAATGCAGACTTTCAGCGGCTGGGAAGATCGTTATCGCCAGGTGATTCAGTGGGGTAAGAAACTGCCTAGCATGCCTGATGAACTGAAAAGTGAACAGGTTGTCGTATCTGGTTGTGAAAGCCAAGTGTGGTTGGTTTCTCAAAATATCGACGGTGTTTGGCGCTTTTGTGCTGATTCTGATGCGCGTATCGTTCGCGGTCTGATTGCATTAGTGATGGCTGCGTATGATGGAAAAACATCAGAGCAGATTCAAGCGTTCGATATCGATGGATACTTTGAACAAATCGGTTTAATTACCCATCTAAGCCCATCTCGCGGCAATGGATTAAAAGCGATTGTTGCTCAAATCCAAGAGCTAAGTGCTTAACATTTCTTAGATACACAGAAACAAAAAGGGTTGACGCTAAACGCCAACCCTACATAATTT
>NZ_JBGONI010000015.1:47569-94937 GCF_041439035.1 Vibrio sp. 1F263
TTCGCTACTCGCTACTCGCTACTCGCTACTCGCTACTCGCTACTCGCTACTCGCTACTCGCTACAGCATATCAACGGCTTTTTCTATCGCCGCTACGAGCTTTTCAACATCATCTAGATTGTTATAAATACCAAATGAAATACGAACCGTTCCTTTCACATTAAGTGCATCCATTAATGGGTGAGCACAGTGGTGTCCAGCACGTACTGCGATACCTTGTTGATCCAACAGGGTTGCAATATCTTGGTGGTGAACGCCATCCATCACAAAAGTAATCACACTTGCGTTGGGTTGATAACCCAATACCTGAATATCATCCAGTTTACTGAGTGCAAGATAAGTCTCGTGCTGTAGCTGGTGAATATGATTTTCGACATCTCGTTGAGCAAAATCACTTAACCATTCTATTGCGGTATTTAATGCTATCGCTCCTGCTACATTTGGCGTGCCCGCTTCAAACTTCCCCGGCAGTTCAGAAAATGTAGTGCCAGAGAAAGACACGCGCTCAACCATTTTGCCACCGCCATGCCAAGGGGGCATCGCTTGGAGCAATTCAAGCTTGCCATAAAGCACCCCAATACCAGCTGGAGCATAGAGCTTATGCCCAGAGAACACGTAGAAATCAGCCCCTAAAGCAGTCACATCTACAGGCTCATGAACAATACCTTGCGCTCCATCGACCACAACAATCGCATTCTTCTTGTGGGCTTTCTCGATAACTTGTTTAATGGGCTGACGAGAACCAGTAACATTGGTTATCTGAGCCAGAGCAACAATCTTAGTTCGTTCATTCAAAAGGGCGTCAAACGCAACAACGTCAAAGTCACAATCTGATGTCATTGGTACTTTCACGACTTTAGCACCAGTTTGTTCAGCCACAATTTGCCAAGGCACGATGTTGGCGTGATGTTCCATTTCACTGACTAAGATCTCATCGCCAGGTTGAAGCGTGCTTCTTGCGTAAGTTTGTGCGATCAGGTTAAGTGCTTCGGTTGCGCCGCGAGTCCAAATAATCTCTTTTGAAGAGCTTGCGCCGATAAACTGAGCGACCTTATCTCTGGCGGCTTCAAATTGACTGGTCGCGTTGGCTGTTAAGCTATGACTACCACGGTGAACATTGGCATTTTGTTTGGAGTAGTATTGGCTAATGGCATCAATAACCACCTGAGGTTTTTGTGTCGTTGCCGCGCTGTCTAAATAAATCAACGGTTGTTGATTGATGGTTTGTGATAGCGCAGGAAACTGCTCTCGGATGTGATTGATATCAAGCATCTATTCTTACCTAAAATCTTGGAAATTGTTGCTAGCGTTATGCTGAGCGGTATCGTTATTTTATCGCGACTTGTTAATCGTTGCTGACTAATCTTGATGATTCCAGCTATTTTCTCGTTCTTTAACCTGCGTAAACAGCTTTTGGTTAACAGGAACTTCTATCTGATGTTTGAGTGCTGTCTTTATTAGGTGTCCGGTAATGAAGTCGATCTCTGTCTTACGTTGGTAAAACATATCTTGCTTCATGGATGAATTGTTTTTTGCTGTCGCTTGAATAACGTGTTTTACGCTTGTTTCTAATTTGTCGAATGAACAATTAATGCCTTCCGCCTGCATCACTTGCGTGAGTTCTTTAACTATAGAACTCAGAACTTCGTTAAACCTTTGGTCAGCAAGCTCTCCATTTTTGATTTGTTCCAGCCCAGTCAGTGGGTTGATCGCACAATTGATGGCGAGTTTAGCCCACAGCGCCGTTGTTATTTCTGGATTCCAATTTACGCTCGGTAGGGCGTGTTCCAACACATCAACCAAAAAAGTGCACTGTTGACCCTTGAGGTTAAACGCACCCAATTGAGTTTGGCCGATTCCGGTGTGGGATACATTGTTGCTATTGGGTTTGAATGCTGCTTGAGTCGTGGTCGCCAATACTACAGGGTGAGCGTCAATTTGATTAGCAATGTTATCGACCGCTCCCATACCGTTGTGCATGAACATGAGAATAGTGTCAGGGTCGAGATATTGAAGCAGTGGGGTGGTTGCTTCTTCTACTTGCCAAGCTTTGACCGTGAAGATCACTAGATCACTTTCTGGTAGCTTCTCAATATTGTTGTTACTGAAGGAAAGTGAAGTTTGTTCATCAAGCGATAAGTCAATTGAGTTATCTGCGGAACGACTCCACAAAGCCACATTATGACCCGCTTGAAGTAGTTTTATCGCCCACAAAGAGCCGATAGCCCCAGGCCCAACAATAGTGATGTTCACAGCAATACCGAGATAAGAAAGTGGTGCTGCAAGGATAGCGAGGCATTAAATGAAAGCAATAAAAAATGGCACCCGAGGGTGCCATTTTGGAAACTTTCTTAGAAGTTCGATTAGAACTTGTAAGTTACAGCGAAGTAGTGACCTACGCCTGAAGTAGAGAATTCACCAATTTGTGGTTTATTCGGATCCATTAGAGCACCATCTCTTAGACCGTATACATCTTGGTATAATTTAAGACCGTAACCTACAGCAAATTGGTCATTGTGCCAGTAAATACCATTGAACATAGATCCGCCGTTGCTCGACTGGTTGTATGAACTATCACGACCAAACTCGTAATCGATGTAACCTTGGTAAGCAATGAATGAACCGTTATCGAAGTTTACGAATGGCTTAAACCAGTTTGTAGAAAATTGGTAACCGTTCCAGTCTTTCGCATTTAGATCGTACGTAGCGTAAAGGTTGAATTGCATTTTACCAAACCAAGGTACCATTACGTCTGAACCGATACCTGTTTTAGTTGCGTAACCACCGTCAGCTTTGCCATCGATAGTTGTGTAGTTTGCAACGTATAGTTCTTGTACTGGACCAAAAGAAAGGTCTTTACCAGTCAGACCATCGATAGACATACGAGGCGCAAATTTAACAAACAGTTGATCGTCATTTGCTTTATCACTGCCACTATCGTTAGTTAGGTTGAATACATCAATGTAACCGTAAAGATCGAAGATACCAGAGCGTCCACCAAACTCCATTTCAAGATAAGTATGATCTTTGTCTTGAGGCTTCTCATCGATAGTGTGCATGATATTAAACTGCATCCAGTTGTAATCATTCTTGTGAGTATCGCCGTCAGAATAATCAGCCGCCATTACTGGAGCAGAAGCTGCTGCAAGTAGGCCAAGAGTTAAAAGTGATTTACGCATAATGGAACTCTCTATGTTTGAAATAAGTAACCCGCTAATCCGTGCGTGTTTATATGTCCGAATGTCGAGCATAATAGCGATTTTGTTCTCAAATAAAAGTGAGACAGAGTGAAAACTATGATTATTATGGTGAGCGCGATCACACTAACGATCTAAATGATGGAACTTTAAAGTTGCTATGCATCTTGATGAATCCCTACTTCTATTGATTTTGTGAAATTCGATGATTTTGTGTATAAATTGGTGAAATACCGCTCTAAGCAAACGATTCTACCAAAAATCGTGACATGCATATCAAAATCAACAGTATTTCTTTCTAAGCGTTTTCTCGTAAAAAAACACCTCATTCAGCGAACGTTTCGATCCTGCCTTTGATCCATTTCCAAGCAACTCCGTACTGAAGTTTGAATCAATTGATGAACAATTCATGTGATGACTAGCCTGACTTTTAAATCTGTTTGTTTTTTCATCGCTGATAATATTGAGACCGTTCATTGCACCAATTTTGAGGCAACATTTAAAGATCTGCTCCTGAGCTTATCTGCTGTGTGACGAACTGGTCGAACTTTTTGGAGAGAAGACCAATGAAATATTCACCTATACTCGCTGTAGCGATGTCAGCCCTATTCATTGTAGGGTGTAATGATGACGATCAACCAACAACCCAGCTGCAAGCTGTTCACGCATCGCCAGATGCTCCACTAGCTAATGTGTTAGTTAATAGTCAGGCTCGTTGGACTGGGGTTGATTATGCTCAGGCATCTGGATATACCTCGGTCAATCAAGGCCAGACAACTCTACAGGTCGATGTTCAACTCCCTGGAGATGGTGTGGCGACAGTGATTCCGCCAAGCCAGTTCGATTTAAGCGGTGATTTAGATTACACGGTGATGGTGGTCGGTGATGCTGACGGTTCCAACAACCCGGTTGAGGCTTTGGTTGTTACACGACCTGCTGCGGGAACGGCGACAAGTTCAAGTCTAGATGTGCAAGTAGTACACGCGGCAACAGGGGGCGGCGATGTAAACCTATATGTGACAGGGCCGAGTGATCCATTGGGCGTTCCGCTTGGTACGCTGGGCTATAAAGATTTTACTGACGTACTCAATATTCCTGCTGGTCAATATCGTGTGAGATTAGAAACCGTGAGTGGAAGTGCTATCGCGTTTGATTCAGGAGAGATCACTCTCCCTGCTGGTAGCGAGCTGACCATTGCAGCCGTGCCAAGAGCGGATTCAACCAGTACGTCTCCGGTGAAGCTGATGGTAATGGATGGCAAAAGTTCATCTATAATTTACGACATGGCAGAATCTGCAGAAGTGAGAGTAGGGCATTTAGTTGATGGTGCACCCTCTGTGGATGTGTTTGTAAACTCGGCTAAGTTTGCTCCTCTTGATGCTCTAATGTTTAAAGAAGTTCGTGGCTTCTTAGATTTGGCAGCAGGCAGTTACGATATCGATATTTATGAAACAGCAACCACCTCTCCAACATTCATTGATGTTGACGGTTTAGCGGTGTTTGCCGGAATGGATTACAGTATCTATGCCGTGGGGACGGTAAGTCCTTTCAATTTGGAAGCGCTAGTTGTTCCAGAAAATCGACGCTCTGTTGCAACCAGTGCAGTATTGAACATTACTCATGCTGCAGCTAATCCAATTGCAGCTTCGGTTGATATTTATTTAACCGAGAACGTGGGAATTTCTGGAAGTACGCCTGCGTTGAGTAATGTGAAATTCAAAGACTTCGCGAATGGTATTTATGTAGCTGCGGGAACTTACTATGTGACGATTACGGTGGCTGGCGATCCATCTACTGTTGCTATTGACTCCGCGCCTGCGACCTTAGTTAACGGTGTTGTGTATCAAGTAGTGGCGATTGATGATTCGATGGGAACGGGATTTAACTTAATAGTAAGTGAAACTACAGATTAATCCGTTAAGCGTCTGCAAATAGAAAATAGAAAATAGAAAAGAGAAGAGGGTAGCTCAATGCTCCCCTCTTCTCTTTTGCTTTCTTTTTCTTTTATTCGTGGTTGTTTTTCGCTTTTTCTAATAAATCAGTGAAAAAGTGGCGTAACGAATAGAGCATGATCAAACTCGGAATCACCATTAATGACGTCAGTATAAAGAAGGTTGACCAATCATTGAGGTAATCGACGAGCTCGCCACTGAATGAAGCCAGTGTTGTTCTACCGAAATTGCCTAAGGATGCTAATAAGGCATATTGCGTCGCTGAGAAAGCTTGACCAGTCAGTAAGGTTAAGAAAGAGACAAATGCTACCGTCGAAAAGGCGGTTGTGAAGTTGTCGACAATGATAGTTGCCAAGAACAGAGTTTCACTAGGGCCAGCCTGAGCGATCCAAGCAAACATTAGGTTGCTGGCTGCCATTGCGATGCCACCAATCATTAGTCCGCGTACAATACCGAATTTCACATTGAAGATACTGCCGAGCAAGGTGAAGAATATCGTCGCGCCCCAACCGATTAACTTAGAGTAGTGGCCAATCTGTTCATTGCTAAAGCCTATCTCTTTATAGAAGGTGATTGACATTCTACCCAAGAAGGCTTCACCTATCTTAAATAGGAACACAAACAGTAGAAGGGTGATGGCAACTTGAACTCCGTTTCGTTTGAAGAAATCATAAAACGGTTCTAGCACTGTAACGCTGAACCAAGCGACGACTTTTGAACCCACAACTCTGTTGTGACGTTGTTGTGCTTGCTCTTGTAATGCTTCACGTTGTGTATTGGGTTCTCCGACAAAAAGAGTAAACAGCATTAACACGACAACCACACCAGCCATACCGTAATACACACCATTCCAACCGATTGAGTCAGCATTGATAAAAGCAAGATAACCTGGAAGAGAATAGCCAGTCCACCATCCCATCACGGCCATTGCGGATGCTTGTGGCAACTTTGATGCTTCCGATTTTGGAAATGAATCAATACGGAAGGCATCTATTGCGACATCTTGAGTTGCTGAGGCGATAGCTATTCCGAGAGCAAGCATAGAGGTGAACATCAAGTCATTGGCTGGGTTTACTCCAGCAATGAACAGGGTACAGATCAATACCAAGCTTTGGCACAAGAATATCCAACTGCGTCGTTGGCCTAATATCGCGTGTAAAACTGGCAGTTTGACTCGGTCTACCAACGGTGCCCATAAAAAGTTAATAGCATAGACAGCAAACACACTGCCGAAATAACCGATCGCAGCACGAGTTAAACCGGCATCTTTTAGCCAACCAGACATGTTGGATCCAATCAGAACCCATGGGAAGCCACTCGAACAACCGAGCATAAACACCCAAAGTAGACGTTTGTCTAAGTAGCTGCGGAAAGTTTGCATCCAAGAAAGAGAGGGGGTGCCTGATGACATGGGGCGTCCTTGTATAGAAAACGCCCTTAAGAATAAGGGCGTTACATTGGATTACTTAAGAAGGGTCACTTTAGTGATGACGATTGGGTCGACAGGAATGTCTGACATGCGGCCCATTCGCTTGGTTGGAATTGTTGCCATCTTCTGAACAACGTCAAAACCATCGGTTACTTTACCAAACACAGCGTAACCAGGATTACCGCCTTTCGCGTTTAAGAAATCGTTGTCTGCAAAGTTAATGAAGAACTGGCGAGTTGCAGAATCTGGTGCATTGGTGCGAGCCATTGCGATCGTTGCAGTATCATTCTTCAGGCCATTGCTGCCTTCATTTTTGATAGGCGCATAAGTTGCTAATTGCTTCATATCTTGATCGAAGCCACCACCCTGAGCCATAAAGCCCGGGATCACACGGTGAAACTGAGTGCCTTCGTAGCTACCGTCAGCAACATATTTCAGAAAGTTATCAACACTAACCGTTGCTTGCTCTTGGTTTAGCTCGATAGTGAAGACGCCTAATGTTGTTTCTACGTTCACTTTAGGACCAGCCCAAACGCTCACGCTCACCAGCATCAATGCGATAGAAGATAGAATGCGTCCCATTAGAAACGTTCCTTCATGTAAGTTTGCAGCTCTTGGTCATTGGCAATCTCTTTAAGAACTAAGTCGATAACATCGTTTAGTACCATTGCGATATCGTCATTTGATGCACTTAATGCACCTGTGCGAGTTGCTGTACCATTGAATGTCTTAACTAGCTTGCCTTCAGGCGTTTCAGCGGTTACTTCAAGTGTTACTTTACCATCCATTTGGTTTTCCATGATGGTGTGCTTGACGGTAACGAGCGCTTCTTGAATCTCTAAAACAATTGAGTTTTCACTGTTTACGCTTGCACGAAAGCCTTGAGACTCTAATTGTTGAGCAATAGCGTTTTCTAGAGAAATACGCATGTTTTGCTTAGCGTGAATTGGCTGAATGTTTGAACGGCCACTATCAACCAATGCAACATATTGAGCGGCACGAACATCTTTACTGGTTAGTGTGTATGTTTTACCTTGTACAAGGTTGCTTGAGCTTAGTGAAGCTTCTGGCATTACGTTGATCTGTTCTTGCTGAGGGGCTGAACATGCTGTCAAAGCCAAAATAGAAGCAGCCAAAATCAGTTTTTTCATTCCTTTATCCTTTCTAAATTCACACCAGGAGCTCGGTATCTTAAATTCTTGTGACGTCGTTTCTGCTTATTTATTAAAATTCGCAGGTTCTCTTGTTGCTTGTAATATCTCAAATTTCTGGTTTAGTTCAAGCGTTTCAACGTTTGCTTCACCAAATAGTCTTGCTAGTTTGACATCGTATCCGAGGTGTCGGTTACCAATAACAATTAATTTGCCTCCGTTGCTAAGAACATGCTTTGCATCACAGAACATTTGCCATGCAATGTGATCTGTAATCGCTTGTTGTTGGTGGAACGGAGGGTTACACATAACTAAGTAAGTGCTGTTTTTCTTAAAACCATCTAAACAGTTATTGGCGATGAACTGGAAATTACCTTCTTCGCCAAGGTTATCCTTAATATTTTGGCGCGCTGATTCCACTGCCATAAAGCTTTCATCAACACAGGTGATACGCGCTTGTGGGTTTAATTGCCCAGCTTTTACACTCAATACACCGTTGCCACAACCTAGATCGATGATATGACGCAGTTCAGGATCTTGAGGGATGTGCTCTAGCATATAGCGAGCACCTTGATCGAGTGCCTCGCCTGAGTAAACGTTCGGTAAATTTTTCAGGCGAATATCTTCACCGTCTACATCCCATTCAACAAAAGGCTCGACCGTTTGAATCGGCTGACAATTTGGTGAAGAGATAACCAAGCGATGTTTCTTCTTCGCTAGAGAAGTTTTGGTTTCGCCTAGGTATTTTTCGAAAATATTAAGTGTAGATGTGTGGATATCTTTTACTTTGTTTACACCGATGACTTGGCAGCCTTCTGGCAACGCTTGGCGTAGTTGGCTCAATTGCCATACTAGATGACGGTTTGTTTTCGGTAGTTGCATGATCACAAGATCGATACCGTGTGGGATATCATCCATCGTATTCAGGAAGTTCACACGGTTACTTTGATTGCGCTGCAAGTTTTTTAGCGCACCGCGATGAGAGATAAACGAGTCGCTCATCATGGTGACATCATGATCTTTAGAGAACCATGCTGACAGGGCACCAAAGCTATCGTTCATGATCAGGATGTGTTTGCCAGGTTCCAGATTCATCTCTTCAACGTGACTAATAATGTATTCGTCGCCCGCATCCCAAGCTTGAAGGGTTTCATTTGAACGGTTGGGGAAACGATGTAAGGTCAAAGTTCTATCGAGAAGAGTAAGTTCGGTTTTCATAGCTTGAGATACTTATGTAAGAAATAACAAAGATATTGTCTCAAATGCAGCCTGAACAAGATAGAAAAAACTCAACCAAACCTAAGTCGTTCGTTATGAAATACTCAGACAGTCGACCAGTTAGGGTTTATACTTCCCCCACAGATAATGCCAATACGTTATTAAGGAATCATAATGATCCAAGAAGTTATCGAAACAAAATTGCACAATGAGTTTTCACCAAGTCATTTAAACGTGGTCAATGAGAGCTACATGCACAATGTTCCGGCTGGTTCTGAGAGTCATTTTAAAGTGATTGTTGTCAGCGATGCGTTTGAAGGCTTGCGCCTTATTGGTCGTCATCGAGCGGTAAATAAAGCACTTTCAGAAGAGCTAGCGAATAATATTCACGCACTATCTATTCACACTTATACAAAAGATGAATGGATGAAGCAACTCGATAACGTGCCAGACAGCCCGATGTGTATGGGCGGTGGTAAGTAATAAAACTAACTGATAGAAGAGGTGGCGATGCTGCCTTTTTTATCGCCAGGCTGATGTGTTTTTAGGGTTTATATCACTCAAATTGATGTCAAATTAGGCGTCTTTAAATACCCACAATGAGTAATGTTTTTATTAACAGTGTTTCAACATAACTCGTAAAATATTAGTTTGTGACAGAGTATTAATCTCTTGTTTAAAACACGATTCAAAAGCCATTTTATCTGTGCGGCTCGTCAAATTTATACATATTTGAGAGTCCATATGCTTCAAATCTCACCAAATTAAGGCCGTATTCAAGTTATTGGTCATGGCATCAAGTTGTCAAAAAATGCTAGAATACGGCACCTGATAAATCTCACATAATCTTTGTGATGGGTTTATTAATGTAATGTTGCGATTTTGGTATCTCGAATTTACCAGAACCGGACACTGTAATGTCGTGTCTAAGGGCGATTTTAAAACGTCCCGAATTTACGCAATTAAAAGAATCTTTTTCCCGATAAAGTAGTGCAAGTGCGTATGATTACAATAAAGAAGGGTTTGGATCTTCCTATCGCAGGAACTCCATCCCAGGTGATTAATGATGGTAAGTCCATCACTAAAGTCGCCTTGCTTGGCGAAGAGTACGTTGGTATGCGTCCTACGATGCATGCTCGCGTTGGTGATGAAGTGAAGAAAGGCCAAGTTCTTTTTGCAGATAAAAAGAACCCAGGTGTTGTATTTACTTCTCCAGCAAGCGGTAAAGTTATTGAAGTGAACCGTGGTGCTAAGCGTGTTCTTCAATCAGTAGTGATTGAAGTAGCAGGCAATGAGCAAATCACGTTCAATAGCTATGAAGCTAACCAACTAGTAAGTCTTGACCGTGAAACGGTTAAAACTCAGTTAGTTGAGTCTGGCGCATGGACCGCTTTGCGAACTCGTCCGTTCAGCAAGGTTCCAGCAGTTGATTCTGAAACTCAGGCTATTTTCGTTACTGCTATGGATACTAATCCGCTAGCAGCTGAGCCAGAATTAATCATTAACGAGCAGTCTGATGCTTTCGTTGCTGGTTTAGATCTTCTTTCAACTCTGACTAACGGTAAAGTGTACGTTTGTAAAAAAGGTACTAGCTTACCTCGTTCAGCTCAGTCTAACGTTGAAGAACATGTTTTTGATGGCCCACACCCTGCAGGTCTTGCAGGCACGCATATGCATTACCTATATCCGGTAAATGCACAAAATGTAGCGTGGAGCATTAACTACCAAGATGTTATCGCATTCGGTAAGCTTTTCCTTACTGGTGAGATTTACTCTGAGCGTGTTGTTTCTCTGGCTGGTCCAGTTGTGAATAACCCACGTCTAGTTCGTACTCAAATTGGTGCTAGCCTTGAAGAGTTGACAGACAGCGAGTTAATGCCAGGCGAAGTTCGTGTGATTTCTGGTTCTGTACTTACGGGTACTGAAGCAACAGGTCCACATGCTTTCCTTGGTCGTTACCATCAGCAAGTTTCTGTTCTACGTGAAGGTCGTGATAAAGAGCTATTCGGCTGGGCTATGCCTGGTAAGAACAAGTTCTCTGTTACTCGTTCATTCCTTGGTCACCTGTTTAAAGGTCAGTTGTTCAACATGACAACGACGACAAACGGTAGTGACCGCTCAATGGTTCCAATTGGTAACTACGAGCGCGTAATGCCTCTAGATATGGAACCTACATTGCTGCTTCGTGATCTATGTGCAGGCGACATTGATAGTGCTCAAGCACTTGGTGCGCTAGAACTAGACGAAGAAGATGTAGCATTGTGTACCTTTGTATGTCCAGGTAAGTACGAGTACGGTCAACTACTTCGTGAATGCCTAGATACGATTGAGAAGGAAGGGTAATTTTCATGGGCCTTAAAAAGTTTCTTGAAGACATCGAGCATCATTTTGAGCCAGGTGGTAAACACGAGAAGTGGTTTGCGCTTTACGAAGCAGCAGCGACAGTGTTTTACACGCCAGGTCTTATCACAAAGAAAAGCTCACACGTTCGTGATAGTGTTGATTTAAAACGTATCATGATCATGGTTTGGTTCGCGGTATTCCCAGCAATGTTCTGGGGTATGTACAACGCGGGTGGCCAAGCTATCGCTGCACTTAACCATATGTACGCAGGCGCTGAACTAGCATCTGTTATCAGTGGTAACTGGCACTACTGGCTAACCGAAATGCTTGGAGCCTCCTTAGGATCCGATGCTGGTGTTGGCAGCAAGATGCTACTTGGTGCGACATACTTCTTACCTATCTACGCAACGGTATTCATCGTAGGTGGTTTCTGGGAAGTTCTGTTCTGTATGGTGCGTAAGCACGAAGTAAACGAAGGTTTCTTTGTTACTTCTATCTTATTCGCGCTTATCGTTCCGCCAACACTTCCTCTATGGCAAGCAGCACTAGGTATTACCTTCGGTGTTGTTGTAGCGAAAGAGATCTTCGGTGGTACGGGTCGTAACTTCCTGAACCCTGCACTTGCTGGCCGTGCGTTCCTATTCTTTGCATACCCTGCACAGATTTCAGGTGACGTAGTTTGGACTGCTGCAGATGGTTTCTCTGGTGCAACTGCTCTTAGCCAGTGGGCTCAAGGCGGCGGTAGTGCACTAATGAACGTAACATCAGGTGAAGCAATCACTTGGATGGACGCATTCATTGGTAACATCCCAGGTTCTATCGGTGAAGTATCGACTCTAGCACTTATGATTGGTGCTGCGATGATCGTTTACATGCGTATCGCTTCATGGCGTATCATTGCCGGTGTAATGATCGGTATGATTGCTGTGTCTACGTTGTTCAACGTGATCGGTTCTGATACTAACGCAATGTTCAGCATGCCTTGGCATTGGCACCTAGTTCTAGGTGGCTTCGCATTCGGTATGTTCTTCATGGCGACAGACCCAGTATCAGCTTCATTTACCAATAAAGGTAAGTGGTGGTACGGCATCCTAATCGGCGCAATGTGTGTAATGATTCGTGTAGTTAACCCTGCATACCCAGAAGGCATGATGCTTGCGATTCTATTCGCAAACCTATTTGCTCCTCTGTTTGACCACGTTGTAATCGAGAAGAACATTAAGCGGAGACTAGCGCGCTATGGCAAGTAATAACGATAGCATTAAAAAGACGCTGTTTGTTGTTATCGCATTGAGCCTAGTGTGCTCAATCATCGTTTCAACAGCTGCAGTTGTTCTTAAACCTAAGCAGCAAGCTAACGCAGTTCTGGATCAGCAAACTAAGATCCTTGAAGTTGCGGGTATTGAGCTTGCAGGTGATATCCCAGCACTCTACGCAGAGAACATCGAACCTCGTCTAGTTGATTTCGCTACTGGCGATTTCGTTGACGGCGATGCTGCTGCATACGACCAACGTAAAGCGGCAAAAGATCCAGCTCAGTCAATCAAGCTTTCAGCTGAAGAAGACATCGCTAAGATCATTCGTCGTGCTAACACAGGTACTGTATACCTAGTGAAAGATGGCGCTGAAACTTCTAAAGTTATCATCCCTGTTCACGGTAACGGCCTATGGTCAATGATGTACGCATTCGTTGCGGTAGAAACTGATGGCAACACAGTTTCCGGTATCACTTACTACGAGCAAGGTGAAACTCCTGGACTTGGTGGTGAAGTTGAGAACCCAACTTGGCGCGCTCAATTCGTTGGTAAGAAATTATTCGACGAAAACCACAAACCTGCTATTCAGGTTGTTAAAGGTGGCGCTCCTCAAGGTTCTGAGCACGGTGTAGATGGCCTTTCTGGTGCAACACTGACTAGCGTTGGTGTTCAACATACATTTGACTTCTGGTTAGGTGATATGGGCTTTGGTCCGTTCCTAGCAAAAGTTCGTGACGGAGGTCTGAACTAATGTCTAGTGCAAAAGAAATTAAAAAGAGCATCTTAGCGCCTGTGTTGGATAACAACCCAATCGCGCTACAGGTTCTTGGTGTGTGTTCTGCTCTTGCGGTAACCACTAAGCTAGAAACAGCATTTGTTATGACTATCGCGGTAATGTTCGTTACTGCTCTGTCTAACTTCTTCGTTTCTTTAATCCGTAACCACATTCCTAACAGTGTGCGTATCATCGTTCAGATGGCAATTATCGCATCATTAGTAATCGTGGTAGACCAAGTGCTTAAAGCATACCTATACGATATCTCTAAGCAGCTATCTGTATTCGTTGGCCTAATCATTACTAACTGTATTGTAATGGGTCGTGCTGAAGCATTCGCAATGAAGTCTGCGCCAATCCCATCGTTTATCGACGGTCTTGGTAACGGTCTTGGTTACGGTTTCGTTCTTATCACTGTTGGTTTCTTCCGTGAGCTTCTAGGCTCTGGCAAACTATTTGGTATGGAAGTACTACCTCTAGTGAGCAACGGTGGTTGGTATCAGCCAAACGGCTTGATGCTTCTAGCACCTTCAGCATTCTTCCTAATTGGTTTCTTGATTTGGGCAATTCGTGTGTTCAAACCAGAACAAGTAGAAGCGAAGGGGTAAGGTAGTCATGGAACATTATATTAGTCTGCTAGTTAAATCGATTTTCATCGAAAACATGGCGCTTTCTTTCTTCCTAGGTATGTGTACGTTCCTAGCGGTATCTAAGAAAGTTAAAACTTCTTTTGGTCTTGGTGTTGCGGTAGTTGTAGTACTTACAATTGCTGTTCCTGTAAACAACCTTGTTTACACACACATCCTGAAAGAAAACGCGCTTGTTGAAGGTGTCGATTTAAGTTTCCTTAACTTCATCGCATTCATCGGTGTTATCGCGGCACTTGTACAAATCCTAGAGATGGTTTTAGACCGTTTCTTCCCACCTTTGTACAACGCACTAGGTATCTTCCTTCCACTGATCACAGTTAACTGTGCAATCTTTGGTGGTGTATCTTTCATGGTAACGCGTGACTACAACTTTGCTGAATCTGTTGTTTACGGCTTCGGTTCTGGTGTGGGTTGGATGTTAGCTATCGTTGCTCTTGCGGGTATCCGTGAGAAGATGAAGTACTCTGACGTACCTCCAGGTCTTCGTGGCCTTGGTATCACGTTCATTACTGTTGGTCTGATGGCGTTAGGCTTTATGTCTTTCTCTGGTGTTCAACTGTAGGGTAAGCACCCAGTAATAAGGAATAACAAATGCAAAGCATTATTCTTGGCGTAGCGATGTTTACCATTATTGTATTGGCTCTAGTACTAGTGATTCTTTTCGCTAAGTCTAAGCTAGTACCATCAGGTGACATCACTATTGCTGTAAACGGCGACCCTGAAAAGGCGATCGTTACTCAGCCTGGTAGCAAGCTACTTGGTGCCCTAGCTGGCGCTGGTATATTCGTATCTTCTGCTTGTGGTGGCGGTGGCTCTTGTGGTCAGTGTCGTGTAAAAGTTAAGTCTGGTGGTGGCGACATCCTTCCAACTGAACTTGACCACATCACAAAAGGTGAAGCTCGCGAAGGCGAACGTCTTGCATGTCAAGTTGCTATGAAAACTGACATGGAGATTGAACTAGACGAAGATATCTTTGGTGTGAAGAAGTGGGAATGTACTGTTATCTCTAACGATAACGAAGCTACTTTCATCAAAGAACTTGCACTAGCAATCCCTGAAGGTGAAGAAGTTCCGTTCCGCGCGGGTGGTTACATTCAGATTGAAGCTGAACCACATCACGTGAAATACGCAGATTACGATATTCCTGAGGAATACCGCGGTGACTGGGATAAGTTCAACTTGTTCCGTTACGAGTCTATCGTTAAAGAGCATTCGATCCGTGCTTACTCTATGGCTTCATACCCAGAAGAGAAAGGCATCATCAAGCTTAACGTGCGTATCGCAACTCCGCCGCCAAACAACCCTGACGTAGCTCCTGGTGTGATGTCTTCATACATCTGGTCTCTTAAAGAAGGCGACAAATGTACTATTTCTGGTCCATTTGGTGAGTTCTTTGCTAAAGACACAGACAATGAAATGGTATTCATCGGTGGTGGTGCAGGTATGGCGCCAATGCGTTCACATATCTTCGACCAACTTAAGCGTCTTAACTCTACTCGTAAGATGTCTTACTGGTACGGTGCACGTTCTAAGCGTGAGATGTTCTACATTGAAGACTTCGACGGCCTAGCGGCTGCAAACGAAAACTTCGTGTGGCATTGTGCTCTGTCTGATCCTCAACCTGAGGACAACTGGGACGGTTACACTGGTTTCATCCACAACGTATTGTACGAAAACTACCTGAAGGATCACGAAGCTCCTGAAGACTGTGAGTACTACATGTGTGGTCCACCAATGATGAACGCGGCTGTGATCGGCATGCTGAAAGATCTTGGTGTAGAAGATGAAAACATCCTACTAGATGACTTCGGTGGTTAATCCATTTAAGTGATTGATATTATGGCTGACTCTTACGAGTCAGCCATTTGTTTTTCTAAGACTACTCGTGACAACAAACTGGCTTATATAAGAAAGAGTAAGGCATTTAAAATACGTATTTTTCACTCTTATTTTTCCTTATATAAATCCTCAACATTAGACAGGAGTAAGCAAGTGAGAATTTGGCTTGTTGCATTAACTTCTTTGATTTTTCTTGCGGGCTGTGAGCAGGCAAGAGAGCAAGTACATTTAAGTGGTCCGACAATGGGGACCAGTTATAACATTAAGTACATCAATGGCGATGAATTTCCTGAGTCTAAAGAAGTTCATACCGAGATCGATCGTCTACTTGAAGAAGTGAATGATCAAATGTCGACTTACCGTGAAGATTCAGAGCTGAGCCGTTTCAACCAACACAAAGGTGCGGACGCATTCGAAGTATCTGAACAAACCGCTATCGTTGTGAAAGAAGCGATTCGTTTGAACGGTCTTACTGAAGGTGCATTGGATGTTACGGTTGGACCATTAGTTAACCTTTGGGGTTTTGGTCCAGAAGCACGTCCTGAAGTGGTTCCATCAGACGAAGAGCTTGCGGCTCGTAAGGCTAAGATTGGTATTCACCACTTAAGCGTTGAAGGTAATAAGCTAAGCAAAGATTTGCCTAACTTGTATGTTGACCTTTCGACTATCGCAAAAGGTTGGGGCGTGGATGTCGTTGCTGACTACCTCGATTCAATTGGCATTCATAACTACATGGTAGAAGTGGGCGGTGAAATCCGTTTGAAGGGCTTAAACCGTGAAAGTGTGGGTTGGCGTATCGCCATCGAGAAGCCAAGTGTTGACGAGCGCAACATTCAAGAGATCATCGAGCCTGGTGATATGGCGATCGCAACGTCTGGCGACTACCGAAACTATTTTGAGCGTGATGGTGTTCGTTATTCACACATCATCAACCCAGAAACAGGTAAGCCACTTCATCACAAAGTGGTTTCAGTGACTGTTTTAAACCCGTCTTCAATGACTGCAGACGGTTTATCTACTGGCCTTATGGTCTTAGGTGAAGAAAAAGGACTGGAAGTCGCAAACCAACATAACATCCCAGTGTTCATGGTGGTAAAAACAGCTGATGGCTTTAAAGAAATTGCTTCAGAAGCATTTAAGCCATACTTAGGTAAATAAGGTAAGCGAGATAATTATGAATACATTTCTGATTACATTTGGTGTTTTTCTTGCAGTAATCGCAGCGATGTCAATTGGCTATATTATCCAAAAGAAAGTTGTGAAAGGTAGCTGTGGTGGCTTAGGTGCTGTTGGTATTGATAAAGTATGTAACTGCCCTGAACCTTGTGATGCGCGTAAAAAACGTGAAGCACGTGAAGCATACCGTGAAGAGAAACTGGCAGAACGTCAACAAAAAGAAGCGGCTTGGAGTAAAGACCGTATCGCTTAATTGGTGACAGTCATAGGGGAATAGAGTTATCTATGCCCTTAGAATAAGAAGCTCAAGATTATCGTCTTGAGCTTTTTTTGTTTGAGTGAACTGTCTATTTTGGAATGCTAAAAACGGAAACAAAAACGAATTTCTAGTGGTCGATTTGCATGTTATTGCGCGCAAAGACCAGTTGGTTCCTACCTTGTTCTTTTGCAGTATAAAGCAGTTCGTCCGCGGCTTTTATTTGCTCATCCAAACTGCCAACTAAGTCGCTTAACCCGATACTCATGCTGACTTTAATCCGTTGTGAGTCATGAATAACTTCTTGGTTTTGTATCGCAATCCTCATTGACTCTAGCGTGTCGACAAATTCTTCAAATGGTCGGCATGATTGAATGCAGAACTCTTCACCGCCGAAACGAACGGCGACATCATCTTTAAAATGATTTTTGATGATCTTTCCGACTTCAATGAGTACTGCATCGCCACCATCATGACCGTAGGTATCATTCACCTTTTTAAAGAAGTCGATATCCATCATGGCGATGCTGCGATGTTCGCAGCCTTTACATGTTTGGTTGAATAGATAACGACGGTTCCAAAGCCCGGTCAGAGCATCTTCATTTGCATGACGAAATAGTTCATTGGTGGCCTCTTTCATGTCGAGTAGTTGATGAATACGGCAGAAAAACTCTTCTTGGTTAAATGGCTTGTAAAGGAAATCGTTGGCACCAGCCTTAAGGAAACGAGCTGTCATGGTTCGGTCGTCACTGCCAGATAGCCCAAGAATAGCGAGTTGATTACGATCATGGTGTACTCGAATGTCACGGGTCATCGAAATGCCATCTTTGTTTGGCATGTCATGATCGGTAACGACGAAAGTGATGTCGGGGTCGTTTTGGAGAAGCTCTAGTGCTTGTTCGCCATCTTCCGCTTGAATCGTTTGAATATATTGGTGCTCAAGAAGTTGCACTACATATCGACGAACAACAGCAGAATCATCAACAACCAAGGCTTTATGATATCGGTTATTTGAGATTCGATTAACCAGAGGAAGCAAATAACTGACTGATGACATGCTGTCTTTGAGGATGTAATCAATCACACCCTTCGCGAGTACTTGTTCTCGAAGTGTGTTGTTGAACATGCCGGTTAGGACTATGATTTTTTGTTGATAGCCGAGTACCAAATCAATGATCTCGCCATCTTGACCATCGGGTAAGCAGTAATCGAGCACCGCGCACAAGAAATCCGTATCTTGTTCTAAGATAGCTTTAGCTTCAGCCACTGATTCAGCCAGCGCAACCTCATAGCCATCATTTTTAAATTGCTGGTACAGGTAGTTTCTGAATGCTCGACTATCTTCGACTACTAGTATTTTATCACTCAAAAGTTATCCCTACTTATAGGTTAAATACTCTCTAACAATACTATCAGAATAGTAAGTGGCTAATGAAGTTAAAGCTATTTAGCTGGGCTCCAGATCATTTTAAATCTGAGAATAATTGATTATACTGTTTATAAATACAGTTGTGAGGTTGGGTTATTCCTAGATGTGTAGTGCGGGTGAAGAGAAAGTAAGAAAGATAATCCACGTTGATATGGACTGTTTTTACGCAGCTGTTGAAATGAGAGATAATCCTGCTTACCGAAATCGGCCACTTGCAGTAGGGGGGCATGAAAAGCAGCGTGGCGTTTTGAGTACCTGCAATTACGAAGCTCGCAAGTTTGGTATTCGTTCTGCAATGCCGACGGGAAAGGCGCTGCAGCTTTGTCCCAATCTGTTGGTTGTTCCTGGGAGGATGTCGGTCTACGTCGAGATATCGAAAAAGATTCGCGAGATTTTTTCTCGATATACATCCATCATTGAACCTCTGTCTTTAGATGAAGCTTTTCTTGATGTCACGGATTCGACGCTGTGTCGTGGTTCGGCAACACTTATTGCCGAAGCAATTCGTAGCGATATCTGGAATGAACTTAACCTGACCGCTTCTGCTGGTATTGCGCCGATTAAATTTTTGGCGAAGGTGGCCTCGGATCTAAACAAGCCTAATGGTCAGTTTGTTATTCCTCCACAGGATGTTCAATCAGTGATTGATGAGCTGCCACTCGAAAAAATCCCAGGCGTTGGCAAGGTCAGTATTGAAAAGCTCCATCAAGCTGGCTTCTTTACTTGTAAGGACATTAAGGAATCTGACTATCGAGATCTATTGCTCCGGTTTGGCCGTCAAGGCGCATCACTCTGGAAGCGCAGCCATGGTATTGATGACAGAGAAGTTATTATTGAGCGTGAACGAAAATCGGTAGGCGTGGAGCGAACTTTTACTCAGAATATTTCTACTTACGCAGAATGTTGGCAGGTAATTGAAGACAAGCTTTTTCCTGAGCTTGAAGCACGTCTAGAGAAAGCTAGCCCAACTAAAGCTATCATCAAGCAGGGCATTAAGCTCAAGTTTGCCGACTTCCAGCAAACCACTATTGAGCACATACACGCCTCTCTCGATCGAGAGCACTTTAAAGAACTGTTGAGTGAGATACTTAAAAGGCAGCAAGGGCGAGAAATACGCCTGCTTGGTTTAAGCGTAATGCTACAACCCAAAGACCAGATGCGTCAGTTGAGTTTCTTTTAGGCTGTCTAGTTTAGAGGGGAATCCGAATAGAGGGGCGTCAAAATAGATGGTATTGAGAAGCACCGACTAGACTTGGTAGTCTAGTCAGTTTCTATATCAATACGTAAGATGCCTTATCTAGGAAGTTGTTTAACTCGCGCTAGCGTATCACTGAATGGTTGTTGCTCTAGCTTCCCGTATCCAACCATTTTGCTGGCTTTAAGCTTGGTTGAAAGTGGAGTTGCGATTCCGCATAGAAAACGAGTAATGGCTTCGTCGGTGATCAATTGTTGGCTTGCGGAAATGAATTCATGGGTCCATGTCATTACGGTCTCGTCGTCAACGGGTTCAACATCGACGGTTGGTAAAATTGCCACTTCACCACGGCATACAGAGCAATGACCGCAGTTTGTTGGTGCCTTATCATCGGCAAAGTAACTCGCTAGGCGTGAGCTTAGGCAGGTATCAGCCTCAAAGAAGCTCAGCATTTGGTTAAGGCGGTTTATCTCACTGTTCTCTTTTGCCTTAAACAATTCAGTTAGACGTTCCGATAACTGCATCATGTCTTCAGTGGTGTTGTGGATCGCATACACATCTGTGATCTGCTTACTTTCCAACTCAATCCAACCTTGTTCATTGAAATAATCGATTGCCGCAATCACACGCTGACGATCAGTCTGGAAGTGTGTCCACAGTGCGTCGAAGTCGACTTGGCACCATACTCTTGCTTGAGGAGAACATTGGAAAATTGCTTCCACAAAATGGCGACGTTCGCCTTGGAATTGCTCGGTGATCTGCTGCTTAGTACGTATGAATTTAAATTTGTAGTCAGCAAAGTAGCTGTATTTAGGCTCAATCACGCCTTCAATTTCAAGATACACCAATAGCGTTTTTAGTGGTAACTGACGAATGTTGGACTCACGCGATAGTTGGTTGAGCATGATTTCCCATTGGTTTGTGCCAGAAGCCGCAATGTTTTGGTTTTCGTATATTTCTTTTAAGACCGTTTGAATTGATATGTTGTCTGGCGTGTCGCCAAAGACGAAGTTCTCTAGTGTACTTAGACCATATTTGTTGGCGAGAAGAATACATTCTGAAGGCTGACCATCTCTGCCGGCTCTGCCTATCTCTTGCGAGTAGTTTTCGATCGATTTCGGTAAGTCAAAGTGAATCACTCGGCGAATGTTGGACTTATCGACACCCATACCAAAAGCAATGGTTGCCACGATGCAGTTCACGTCATCGTTCATGAATTGATGCTGAATGGCATCTCTGTTTTCAGGCTTAAGACCGGCATGGTAAGCCACGGCATTAACGCCAGCATTACGGAGTTGCTGAGCCACCATCTCTGCTGTCTGTTGAAGGGTGACATAAACAATAGTCGGAGCGAGAGAAGCTTGGTTAACAACATTGCACAAGGTTTCTAGTTTGCTGGTTTGTTCGCAAGGTTGAATCGACAGGTCGAGGTTTTGACGATAGAAACCCGTAACCACTACGCGTTCCTCATCAATTTCAAACTTCGACTTCATATCTTGGATAACCGATGTCGTTGCAGTAGCTGTCAGTAGCAGTACTTGTGGAATATTGAGCTGCTTTTGGTATTGGGGAAGCTTCAGGTAGTCTGGTCTGAAGTTGTGTCCCCATTCTGATATACAGTGAGCTTCATCAACTACGAGCATAGAGATGGGAACTTGGGAGATAAACTGACGAAAGCGTTCATTCTTCAAGCGCTCAACAGAGATCATTAGGATTTTGGTGTCCCCGTTACGCACGGATTGCATCACCTGTTGTGTGGTTTGTCTGTCTTGGCTTGATTCGATTGCAGCCGCGCTTATTCCCTTACTGTGTAAGAAGCTGAGCTGGTCTTTCATTAAGGCTAACAATGGTGATATCACTAAGGTTAAGTGCGGCAACTCTAATGCTGGCAATTGGTAGCAAAGCGACTTGCCTGAGCCTGTTGGGAATATAGCGGCAGTCGAGTGACCAGATAGAACATTATCAATGACTTGCTTTTGCCCATTACGCAGTGAGTCGAATCCGAATACTTGTTTTAGCTTCTGCTCAATCATTTATGTTCTACCTGAGTTATTAAGTGTCGTATTGATGTTAAAGCGGGCGCCTATTGATGATTGCGTCGCTTGATGAATCAAATGTCTTGCACCTGATTGTACCTAATTCTATTCTGTAGCTCCTATAGAAAAGCACCCCAATAGTATGAATAAGTCTGAGCTTCGCCAAATAATCATAGAGCAACTTGAATCCCGATTACGTATCGCACAATCTGCTACTCAACGCGCTATTGATGCGGCGACCGATGAAGAGACAGTGCCTGAGCATAAGTACGATACATTGGCACTAGAAGCTTCGTATCTTGCTCACGGTCAAGCCGTAAGAGTGCAAGAGTGTGAAGGTGACATTCAGTGTTATCGTAACTTAGTGCTGCGTGATAGTGAGAAGATTACAGTGAGCAGCTATGTTGTGGTCATTGACGAGCATGATCAATATAAACACTTTTTCATGGGGCCGAGAGTCGGTGGGCTTTCTGTTACGTGGAATAACAATGAAGTTGCTATTGTGACGGAAAATGCACCTTTTGGTCAGGCTCTAATGGGGAAAGAAGTCGGTGATGAGATTGAGTTTAAGGTCGCAGATAAGCAGTTTTGCTATGAAGTAATATCTATCGACTAACTGAGTAGCGTATATATAAAACGTTTCTCTGACAAAGAAGCATATACCAAGGGTATAGTAATCTGTCAGATTGATGAGAGGATGTTATGAAAAACAATGTATTTATGAAAAACAAAATGTTTATGAAAAACAATGTATTAATCGCATCGTTAACAGCGGTAATCTCTGTTATGAGCTTGCCAACTTTTGCTGCTCAGTGTCGAGTTGATTTGAAAAATGAATTGCGAATCGATGACCAGAAAGTCGAAATCTATCAAGAGAATGGTGATACTGCCGTTTTTGATGGTAACAACGACTTATATATCCATGGTGAGAAGGTTGAGCTAGATGCCGACCAACAAGCGGCGATTGAGAAATACCGCGAAAAAATGAGTGAGTACTTACCACGAGCGAAACAAATGGCTAACGATGGCTTAGCGTTAGCGAATGATGTTATTGATGACATTGCTGCTAGCCTAGATTCACCGGAATCATTTGATAATGTAAAAGAGTCAATGAAAACCTACTTTGCTGAACTGGAAGCTCGTTACTACAAAGATGGCGAGTTAGTGTTACCAGCAGACAGTTTTGATTCGATGGCCAATGGTTGGTCTGAAGATTTCGAGAAGGCTAAGGAGATCTTTAACCAAGAATTTATCTCTAGCGCTTTTAATGCGATGTCAGAAAAAATGAAACAAGATGGTGGCTTAAATCTTACTGAATTGGCTGACAGCATGGCTGCATTAAAGCTTAAAGTTGAAGAGCGCATGAAAGAACACTCTCAACAAGTGCAAGAGGAAGCGAATGAGTTCTGTGATTCTCTTGATGAGATGGCAGAACAAGAGCAACAGCTGCATGAAATCATTCCGAACCTAAAAGACTATCAAGTCTTCACGATCTAATCTGAATCTAACTATAAGTCACAAGAGCACCATTTGGTGCTCTTTTTGTTCGTATAAATTGAACAATACGACGAGTAATCATCTCAATTCAATCCATTGTTTCTCTAGTCCTGAACCTTGCTTTACTGCTTTTCGGTAAACGATAAGACCAGTTATTTGTTAATTTAATGGTTCTAAATAGCGTATTTGTTGTAAAAACTAGAAGATCGCTCATTTATTAGTTGTGCCTGTCATTGCTTTTGATTACTGTACTTCTCAACTAGTTCACTGATTTTTAATGCGGGCAATATGGACCAACAATCTTCCTCTTCAAGAGAGCACTTTAGCTCTCGTTTGGGTTTTATTTTAGCAGCGGCGGGTGCAGCTGTTGGCTTAGGTAATATTTGGGGTTTCCCAACCCAAGTCGCCAGTAACGGCGGTGGTGCTTTTCTGCTTGTTTACCTAATTATGATTTTCGTGGTTGCTTTCCCGATGCTGGTGGTTGAGATGGCTATTGGTCGACATGGCCAAGCAAATCCTGTCGATAGCATGCGTTCTTTGACTACAAACCCGTTAGGCAAGAAAGTCGGTGAATTTGTCGGTTGGATTGGGTTGAGTGTTCCAAGTGCAGTGCTAGCGTTTTATAGCATTGTCGGTGGTTGGTTGATCTGCTTCCTAATTGGTGCTGTCGCTGACCTGATTGGTCTAGAGGCTGCTGCTGATTGGTTTAAAGGCTTCAGTGTTGAGCGCAATGTTTTTGGTACCGTCGCATTCTATGTACTGACTATCTTGATTGTTCAGGGCGGTGTTAAGCAGGGGATCGAGAAATGGTCGACCCGTTTGATGCCTGCGCTATTTGTGTTATTTGGCTTATTGTTTGTTTACATCATGACGCAATCTGGCGCGATGGAAGGCCTAAAGCATTACCTAGTTCCAGACTTTGAGAAAGTGTGGGATAGAAAACTGATTCTAGCGGCTATGGGGCAGGGCTTCTTCTCGCTCACTATTGGTGGTTGCTCGATGTTGGTTTATGGCTCTTACTTAAGTAAGAAAGAGAACCTGCCAAAAATGGCAATGAATGTTACCTTAGTTGATACCGCGGTTGCTTTTATTGCAGGCTTAGTCGTGATGCCTGCCATGTTTGTTGCGATGCAAAAAGGTGTTCAAATTTATGCTGAAGATGGCTCATTACTGAGCTCTGATACCCTAGTATTTACGGTTCTGCCTTTGATGTTTGATAGCCTAGGTATGCTGGGCCAGGTCTTCGCAATTGTGTTCTTCTTATTGCTAACGATTGCAGCACTTACTTCATCGATTTCAATGTTGGAAGCCCCTGTCGCTCTTGTTAGTGAGCGTTTTAAGACCAGACGAACGCCAACAAGTTGGGTAATTGGTGGTGCAATCGCACTGTTCAGTGTGGTGATTGTTTACAACTTTGCTGCGATGTTTGGCATGGTTGCGATGATTGCGACTCAGTACCTTCAACCAGTCGCTGCGCTGATGTTCTGTGTGTTTGGTGGTTGGGTATGGAGCCGAGCGTCAAAAGTGAAAGAGCTTGAGCAAGGTTGTCCTGACTTTCAACTTGGTTGGTTTGGTAAGGTTTGGCCAATGTATGTGAAGTTCGTGTGCCCAATTTTAGTCGCAACGGTTATCTGGGCATCTTTTGGCTAGTAGAGCATTTAACATCTAGATGATTAGACTTGCAGTTCAAGGCCACTCTTAATGAGTGGCTTTGTTGTTTTTGTATCGAACAAGCTTGTTCGATAGAAAAAAGGCGCTGAACATAAAATTCAGCGCCTTTGTATTGTTCGTTAAGCAATCGTGATTACTTAATTTCCATACCTTGTGCTTGCAAGTCTGCATGGTAAGAAGAACGTACAAACGGACCACATGCTGCGTGAGTGAAGCCTAGCTCTAGAGCAATCTCTTTCAACTCATCAAACTCAGAAGGCGGCACGTAACGTTCAACTGGCAAGTGGTGACGGCTTGGTGCTAGGTACTGGCCTAGTGTCAGCATTGTTACGCCATGTTCACGAAGATCTTTCAATACTTGAACGATCTCTTCTTTCGTTTCACCAAGGCCCATCATCACACCTGATTTGGTTGGGATGCTTGGATGCTGCTCTTTGAATTTTCTTAACAGATCAAGAGACCACTTGTAGTTCGCACCTGGACGCGCTTTACGGTATAGACGCGGCGCTGTCTCTAGGTTGTGGTTGAAAACATCTGGTGGGTTGTCTTTCATTAGTTCAAGCGCAACGTCCATACGACCACGGAAGTCCGGAACCAGTGTTTCGATACGAATGTTTGGGTTTTGCTCGCGAATTTCACGGTTACAATCAGCAAAGTGTTGAGCACCGCCATCACGTAAGTCATCGCGGTCCACTGAAGTGATTACAACGTACTTCAGTTTCATGTCTTTAATCGTCTTAGCCAGTTTCTTCGGCTCTTCGGCTTCTGGAGCATTTGGTCGACCATGGGCAACATCACAGAACGGGCAGCGACGAGTACAGATAGCGCCAAGAATCATAAACGTTGCCGTGCCGTGGTTAAAACACTCAGCTAGGTTAGGGCAAGACGCTTCTTCACAAACTGAGTGCAGGTTGTTTTTGCGCATTGCAGATTTGATTTCTTGAATACGATGGCTGTCTGAAGGAAGTTTAATCTTCATCCATGCAGGCTTACGTAAAACTTCTTTCTGTTCAGCAGGCATATTCTTTACGGGAATTAATGCCATTTTGTCAGCGTCACGATATTTAACGCCTTTTTCCATTTGGATTGGTTTGCTCATGATTTTATGCTTCTGCTGTAATGTTACTGGTGGCTTGAATGTCTACTTGGTCATAGCCGAGTAGTTCTACGAGCTCTTGTATTAACTGTTGCTCAACGTTTTCTAGTTCACTTGGACCGCCGAGTTGGCTTACTTGCGCCATTTCCATTCCTTGGTAACCACATGGGTTAATACGTTGGAATGGAGACAAGTCCATATCGACGTTGAGTGCTAGCCCGTGGAACGAGCAGCCGCGTCGAATTCGTAATCCGAGTGAACAGATTTTCTTGCCATCGACATAAACACCAGGAGCGTCAGGTCGGGCAGTTGAATCTATATTGTAAGCTTTCAGAGTATTGATTACGAGGTTCTCAATATGAGTAACCAAATCACGCACTCCGAATTTCTTGCGGCGGATGTTTATCAGGAAGTAAGCGACTAACTGACCGGGCCCGTGGTACGTCACTTGGCCACCGCGATCGCTTTGTATCACAGGGATATCACCAGCATTTAATACATGCTCAGCTTTACCTGCTTGTCCTTGAGTGAAAACTGGGTTGTGTTCAACCAACCAAATTTGGTCTACGTCTTCATCCGTGCGTTCGTCTGTGAACTTATGCATGGCTTTCCATACAGGTTCGTAATCCTGACGACCTAATTTTTTTACGATTAGCTTATTTTGCAAAGCGGCACTTCCTCAAGGATTAATAAAGTGAGCGCATTATAAACGCGAAACAGGTTTCTAACTACAGACGGACAGCAAGGTTTTTCAACTTTCTTTGTATTTATTGAAAATTAAGTTGAGTGCTTTGGAAGGGGAGCGAGGGTTTCAAACAAAAACAGCGGCAATAAGCCGCTGTTTTTCATGCGTAATCGAAAGTTACAGAACCATACGAACGATTTCGATTTCGCCCAGTTCTTTATATAGCGTTTCTACTTGCTCAATTGAAGTCGCAGTAATATTGATAGAAACAGAGTGGTAGTTACCTTTCGCACTCGGTTTTAGAGTTGGGCTGTAGTCACCAGGAGCATGACGCTGGATCACTTCTAGCACTAGTTCTGTAAGTTCTGGCTTAGCGTAGCCCATAACTTTGTAAGTGAATGAACAAGGGAACTCTAAGAGGTCTTTTAGTTTTGCATCAGAATTGATGTTCATGATTAGCTCCAAAAGGCTAGACTCTCGCAAATTGGCGAAATGTCGATAAAAAGCGTGTTCGGTCAACAGACACGAGTAATAAGGCGGAATATTACGTGTAAATATCACCGAACTCAAGATCAACAAAAGCCGCACATGGCGGCTTTTGTTTCGCTAATGAGCAAATCATGAACCTACTCATTAGGTTAGCTATACAGCAAGCTTAGATTTTACGTAGAACAAACTGTTGACTGGTTTAGAACAAACCTTTAAACAGCAGTACTAGGTAATCCCACAGGCGGCTAAATAGGCTGCCTTGGTCTACATCTTCAAGTGCAAGTAGTGGGTATTCAGCAACGTCTTCACCGTCGACTTGGTAGAATAGTTTGCCCACAACGTCGCCTTTGCTGATTGGTGCTTCTAGCTCTTTCTCAAGAACGAAGCTTGCCTTCAGGTTCTTAGCTTGGCCACGAGGCAGAGTAACGAACGTATCTTCGTCGACACCTAGTGCAACCGTGTCCTTGCTACCCATCCAGATCTTCTCTTCTACGAAGGTCTCGCCAGCGGTGTGTGGTGCCACTGTTTCGAAGAAGCGGAAGCCGTAGCTAAGCAGTTTTTTGCTTTCTGTTTTACGAGCGTTAGCATTCTTGGTGCCCATAACAACAGCAACTAGGCGCATTTTACCTTCGGTTGCTGAGCTTACTAGGCTGTAACCTGCATTGCTTGTGTGGCCCGTTTTAATGCCATCAACGTTCATGCTCTTATCCCATAACAGACCGTTGCGGTTGTACTGGGTGATGCCGTTGTAAGTGAATTTCTTTTGTGAGTAGATACGGTACTCATCAGGAACGTCGCGAATCAGCGCCTGACCTAGTAGCGCCATATCGTAAGGCGTTGAGTAAAGGTTAGGGTTGTCTAGACCGTGCACGTTAGCAAAGTGCGTGTCTTTCATGCCGATAGAGCTCGCCCATGCGTTCATTAAGTCAACAAATGCATCTTCAGAGCCGGCAATATGTTCAGCCATCGCAACACAAGCATCGTTACCTGATTGAATAATGATACCGCGGTTCAGCTCTTCAACTTTAACGGTTGTACCAACTTCAATGAACATCTTAGATGAATCAGGGAAGTTTTTAGCCCAAGCATTTTCACTGATAACAACATCGTCGTTTAGGTTGATGTTGCCACGCTCTAGCTCTTGGCCGACTACGTAGCTCGTCATCATCTTGGTTAAACTTGCTGGAGAAAGTTGAGTGTTCATCTCTTTCTCTGCGAGTACTTTGCCTGAATGGTAATCCATCAGAACAAATCCCTTAGCAGCGATTTGAGGAGCGTCAGGAACAATAATAGGAGCGGCGAATGACGATGTTGCTATCGTTGCAGAAAGTGCAACTGAAGTAGCAAAAATCGATTTAACAAGTTTATTAGATTTAATCATTTTGAATGCAATTATTAGGTGAACTATTCATATATTAACAGAATCACTCTGTCACACCAGAGCGCTGATTACCAGAAGTAACTGTTAGATAAATTAGCGAGTTAGCGTGTGTTTTTTTATATAAGCTGACGGGTAACCCATTAGCTTAACTTGTTCTAATTTTTCTTGAGTCAGAGCATAGTCATGAAATGGGCCGAGCATCAGGCGGTAGTTATCATCATTTGGCTGCAAGAACGTTGCTACAGCTAACTTTTCGCCTAGATCTTTGGCTAACTTCTCGGTTCTATCTTTATGTGGAGAAGTGGCTACTTGAATAATAAATTGAGGTAAAGCCGCCTTTTTATTTGCGTCGGTTGGCATAGCCACAGTGATGACTTCTATCTCAACATTTGCCGTGCCTGTTCTCAATACATCGAGTTTGTATGCCGCGGCATAACTAAGGTCAATGATTCGCCCTTCATGAAATGGGCCTCGGTCATTGATGCGCACAATCGTCGTTTTGTCATTGTCGGTATTCGTCACTTTTACATAGCTCGGAATCGGCAATGTTTTGTGTGCCGCAGACATCGAATACATGTCGTAGATCTCGCCATTCGACGTTAAATGACCATGAAATTTCTTACCGTACCAAGAGGCTTTGCCTTTCTCAGTAAACCCTTCTGTCTTCTTTACGATTTTGTAGTCTTCGCCACGCAAAGTGTAATCCGTGTTACCACCTAAACTATAAGGTTCATACTGAGGGTGAGCATCCTCGAGATGCTCTACTGAGATCGGTGCGTCTGGTGCAATGTCTGAATCTATATCGTAGCGTCCTGTTGGTTCTGTCGAAGAACAACCGTTTATAACAACGGCTAGGCTCACTATAGATACTAGTTTTTTTATTGGCAGCTCATTAACCAAAGATGTTTTTATAGGAGTTACTTTAACAGACATCAATTAGGTCGCCTTTGAGAATGCTTTTCTGTGTGTATGGATTGACATTAAAATACCGAAACCAGCCATAAGGGTAACCATAGAGGTACCGCCATAGCTGACCAGAGGTAGAGGGACACCCACCACAGGTAGAATGCCGCTTACCATACCAATGTTTACGAAAATATAGACGAAGAAACTCAGTACGATACTGCCGCCCATCATTCGCCCAAATGCTGTTTGAGCTTGGCTTGCAAGCACTAAGCCACGGCCAATAATGAACAGGTAGATAGCGAGCAAAAACAAAATACCAATCATGCCCCACTCTTCTGCGATGACCGCAAAAATAAAGTCGGTATGGCGCTCTGGAATGAACTCTAGTTGAGATTGGGTACCTTGCAGCCAACCTTTTCCTGATATACCACCAGAGCCAATTGCAATCTTACTTTGGATGATGTGATAGCCTGCACCTAATGGATCTGATTCAGGGTCAAAAAGGGTTCTTACACGAACTTTTTGATATTCACGCATCAAGAAGAACCATAAGATTGGAATAAACCCACCCAGTGCAATCGCGGCACTAGCAATGATCTTCCAACTAATACCTGCCAGGAATATCACGAAGATACCGGATGCTGCGATGAGTATCGATGTGCCTAAATCTGGCTGTTTAGCGATAAGGATTGTAGGTACAAACACCATCACTAATGAGATAGCCAAGGTTTGGAAAGTGGGTGGCAGTGAGCGCTTACCAATAAATCGAGCTAGCATCAAAGGTACTGCAAGCTTCAATAGTTCTGAGGGTTGGAATCGAATAAAGCCGAAGTTTAACCAGCGCTGTGCACCTTTAGAGGCCTCGCCAAAGAACAACACTCCGAGTAGTAGAATAACGCCGCCCGCAAACAGTAGTGGAGCCAAGGTCTCATAAGTACGAGGTGAGATTTGCGCTAAAAAGATCATCACACCCAAAGACAGCACCATACGCATCGCTTGGCGATCCATCATCGCAAGGCTCTGTCCGCTTGCGCTGTACATGATCAATAGGGCAAAGCCCATTAAAACCAGAATGCCAAGCAATAGCGGCAGGTCGATATGCAGCCGTTCAAATAGGGCTCTATTTCGTCCAGTTGAAGGATCAAGTTTCATTATTTTATTGGCTCACTTTCATAATCTTCTGCAAGAATAATATGGTCTAAAATTCTTCTTACAACTGGGCCACCATTTGATGAACCACCACCAGCATTCTCCAAAACGATAGTTACGACCGCTTCAGGATCTTCAAAAGGCGCATAACCGGTGAAGAGGGCATGATCGCGTAAATGTTCTGCGATTTCATCTGCGTTGTATTCTTCATCTTCTTTTAGACCGAATACTTGTGCAGTACCTGATTTACCAGCTGTTTGATAAGACATTTTTTGGAATGAGCGTCTTGCTGTGCCTTTCTTTCCGTGGTTTACCAATCTCATGCCTTCTTGCGCGATATCCCAGTATCTCTGCTTAACACCAGTTACCGGAGGGTACGTTTCGATTTCAGATATCGTTTGTTCATCGAACGGTTGACCGTTCTCAATTGTCGCGCGTAGTAAATGGGGAGCGGTTACCTCTCCTTCATTGACCAATACTGAAGTCGCTTTTGCAATCTGCATTGGTGTTGCAGTCCAGTAGCCCTGGCCAATACCGACAGGGATGGTGTCACCTTGATACCAAGGTACACGGTGTCTGGCCATTTTCCATTCGCGAGTGGGCATATTCGCTTTGCTTTCTTCGTAAATGTCGATGCCAGTGTAATCACCAAAACCGAACAACATCATCCATTTAGATAAGCGGTCGATGCCTAAATCAAATGAAATTTGGTAGAAGAAGGTATCAACCGATTCTTCAATGGCTTTCTCTATGTCAACGACACCGTGTCCCCAACGCAACCAATCGCGGAACGGCTTCGTTTTCGAGTTTGGAATCTTCCAATAGCCCGGGTCATTACGCGTCGTGTTCGGAGTAATTACGCCTTCTTGCAGAGCTGCGACGGCAATGAAGGGTTTGATCGTCGATGCTGGCGGATAAATTCCTAGCGTTGCACGGTTAACTAAAGGTCGGTCTTTGTCTTGAAGCAGGGCATTATAACCTTTCGAGGAAATACCATGCACAAAGGCATTTGGGTCGTAGCTTGGGCTGGAAACCATGGCTAATACGCCATTGTCTTTCGGGTCGAGAACCACGGCTGAACCACGGCGGCCATCAAGTAACTTATGTACGTATAGCTGCAGTTTGATATCGAGATTGAGCACGATATCTTTACCCGGTACTGAAGGCACAAATTTAAGAGTGCGGATCACTCGTCCACGGCTGTTTACTTCGACTTCTTGATAGCCTGCGGTGCCGTGTAGCATGTCTTCGTAGTAGCGCTCAATACCAAGTTTACCGATGTCGCGAGTGGCTTGATAATTAGCGTCTTTCTCTTCACGAACCAAGCGCTGCATATCGCGGTCGTTGATGCGAGATACGTAGCCAATCACGTGAGTTAACACATCACCATAAGGGTAGAAACGTTTTAGCGTCCCTGTCACTTCAACGCCTGGGAACTTATGTTGATTTACAGAAAAGACCGCCACTTGTTCTTCGGTAAGCTGATTAAGAATAGGTACTGATTTGAAGCGACGTGAATTACGACGATCACGATTAAAACGTTCGATACGCTCCGGTGGTATGTCGATTAACGCTTGTAAACGAACAAGCGTATCTTCCATGTTTTTGACTTTTTCTGGGGTGATCTCCAGATTAAAAACGGGCCGGTTTTCCGCAAGAAGTACACCGTTGCGGTCGTAAATTAAACCACGATTGGGTGCGATTGGAACGACCTTGATGCGGTTGTCGTTGGAGCGGGTTTTATAGTCCTGATATTGATTAACTTGGATGTTGTAAAGGTTCACAACCAGCAAGCTCATCATCACTATAATCCCTGCAAACGCAACAAAAGCACGACTAGTAAATAGTCGTGCTTCTGCTTTGTAATCACGAATTTGGCTACGTTTACGTAACATTAACGCTTATTCTCGATGATAAGGGTGGTTAGCAGTGACGCTCCAAGCTCGATATAAGCTTTCAGCCATGATAACGCGTACTAATGGGTGAGGGAGAGTAAGTGCTGATAGAGACCAGCTTTGGTCTGCTGCCGCTTTACATGCTGGTGCTAATCCTTCGGGCCCGCCAATAAGGATAGAAACGTCACGGCCATCCAGCTTCCAACTTTCCAATTGCTCTGCGAGTTGAGGCGTATCCCACTTTTTACCTGGGATATCGAGTGTGACAATGCGGTTACCTTTTGGAACTGCAGCTAACATTGCTTCGCCTTCTTTTTGAAGAATACGTGCAATATCGGCATTTTTACCGCGTTTTCCCGCAGTGATTTCAATGAGTTCTAATGGCATATCATGAGGGAAGCGGCGTTTATATTCTTTAAAGCCTTCTTCAACCCACTTTGGCATTTTTGTACCAACTGCGATTAACTGGATCTTCAAAGCTTAGCCCCAAAGTTTTTCTAGTTGGTACAGCTCACGATGCTCTTCTTGCATAACGTGAAGCATGCTTGTGCCCATGTCTAGAACAACCCATTCACCTTCTTTTTGGCCGTCCATGCCAAGGGGATTCATGCCAGCCTTGCGCACTTCATCAGCAACATGCTGTGCAATAGAGGCAACATGGCGCTTAGATGTACCAGTACAAACAATCATGTAGTCAGTAACACTTGATTTGCCTTCTACATCGATAGTCACAATCGACTCTGCTTTCATGTCGTCGGCTTTGTCTGCAAGAAAATCTTTTAGTTCTTCACGTAACACGGGGTGTTCCTTTAATCTGAGTTTAGCTTTTTAGGGTCTGTTGACCCTAGAATATACCACGCTTTTATGCGTGAAATGGGATTGAAGCTGAAGGGATACAAAACTCTACGCTTAACTGATGAATTAGTGGCCAAGGCGACTGTTCATATTGCGTTTTTGTCATCAATTCTACTTGAGTGAGTAGCGCAAACAGGGAGTGTAATTGAGATATCGAAACTCTTGTTAGCGCAGCGTTATAAAGAGGTTTTTTGGATTGCCAGACACGGTGCTTTTCAAATACCTGCGCGATTGGGATCTGCTTCATTTGTTGCTGCATTTGTAATAGCAGAGCAAGCTCACGTTGTATGCTGCGCAATAAGATAACGGGTTCGACACCTTCGGCTTCTAACTGACGCAGGATTCGCTGTGCACGATTGCCTTTGCCTGCTAATAACGCATCACTCCAATGGAATGGCGTAAAGTGGTTGTGTCGACTCAGCGATTCTTCTAAACGTACTAATGTGAGCTTTCCATCTGGGTATTGGAGAGCCAGTTTTTCTAGGCTTTGGGTGAGCGCAAATAGATTACCCTCATGCCATTGCGCCAACATTTGTATCGCTTCAGGATCCGGTGATAAGCCGATCTGACGACAGCGTGTTTGAACAAACTGAGGTAATCGGCTAACGTCTGGGGTTAGGCAGCTGATCCAGTGGCCTTGATTCGAGAGTGCTTTAAACCACTTAGCGCTTTCTTGAGCTTTAGTGAGCTTGGTACCCACCAAGATCAACAAGATGTCGCTATGAATATGCTCTGAAATTGCGAGCAGCTCTTTTGCTATTGCGGCATTGACCCCGGACTCTGGCAATTCAAGTTCGATGAGCTGACGACTAGAGAATAGGCTCAATGCTTGAGTGCAGTCGTAGACTTGATTCCAGTCGAGACTGCTATCAATAGCAAAGCGGTGGCGTTCTTCGAAGCCTTGCTCTTTGGCTGTCTTTTGAATCGCTTCTCGGCTTTCCTGCAGCAGTAAAGGTTCGTTACCAAAAATTAGGTAAACGTTGCTTAACTGCTTAGCAAGTTGCTCAGATAAACGATCAGCAAAAATACGCATTAAATAAACCTATTGCTCGACAGTTACGCTAGGCTCAGCATCAGGTACTGCACTTGCGTCGACCTCAACATCGTCAATTTCGATGTTTTTGATGTTGTACTGTTTTTCTAGCTCTTTTACTTGAACCTGTTCAAGCTCTTCTAGGTTCATATTTCCTGCGGCAATAGTCGCTTTCAGTCGGGCCATTTGACGAAGGATTTGGCTTGTTGCAAGCTTGCGCATTTCGTCTTCGATCATGTCACGCTCAACCGATTTTGCGAGTGCCGTTAGTGGGTTGTCTAAATAGCTGCGGGTTACGCTGGTTGAGAAGGTTTTGTCGCCTAGCTCTGGTATCGTCACACGATATGATGCATTGAGCGTCAGCTCTTTTTCTGCCGCTCGAGTATTTTGGTAAAGAGACAGGGTACGCTCACCGACGCCTTCGCTAATGATGTGCAGGTTAGGTGTGTTCTCAGCAGGTGGCACAATTTCTACATCATTCATACGCAGCTGGCTTTTCATCATACGTGTAAACGTACTGTATTGGTCGTAACTGGTCACAGAGATCTTGTTGAGCTCTTCTGGTACGGAGTAATCACCACGTAGGTGGAAACCACAGGCACTTAGCAGGCTAACGGTTAAAACAACAATAGTAACTTTCAATGAAGATAGTAAATTCAGGCGCATTATTTTATGGCTCTCATGAAGGTAGAATACTTATTTAAAGGCTTTAGTTCGTTTGAGTTGTTAGGCTCAAGTCTAAAGCGCTTAAATAAGTAGACAGGGCTATTAGCTACCCTGTCTACAGACTGCTTTTGATGAATTAAGTTCGTTAATTCTTCAGTAATTGCACTGTGCTAACGAAATTAGTTAGCAACGATGTTTAGAAGCTTACCAGGTACGAAGATAACTTTACGGATAGTTAAGCCATCTAGGAATTTCTTAGCGTTCTCATCGTTTAGACCAAGTTCACGAACTTGCTCTTCTGTCGCGTCAGCAGCAACCGTTAGTTTTGCTCGTAGCTTACCGTTGATCATTACCACGATAGTCTTCTCGTCTTCAACTAGCGCTTTCTCGTCAAACGTTGGCCATGTTGCTGAGTCTACGTTTGATTCACCAAGCGCAATCCACATTTCGTAAGAGATGTGTGGCGTCATAGGGTAAAGCATACGTACAACTGCTTTTAGCGCTTCATCAAGGATTGCACGATCTTGTACAGATTCTTGAGGTGCTTTCGCGAGCTTATTCATCAGTTCCATGATCGCAGCGATTGCTGTGTTGAACGTTTGGCGACGGCCGATATCGTCCGTTACTTTCGCGATAGTTTTGTGGATATCACGACGAAGTGCTTTCTGGTCACCAGATAGAGCAGAAGCATCAACAATTTCAGCTGCACCTTTAGAAGAGTGAGCGTGAACCAGTTTCCAAACACGCTTAAGGAAACGGTTTGCCCCTTCAACGCCAGACTCTTGCCACTCAAGCGTCATGTCTGCAGGCGATGCAAACATCATGAATAGACGTACTGTATCAGCGCCGTACTTGTCTACCATCTCTTGTGGGTCGATACCGTTGTTCTTAGACTTAGACATTTTGATCATGCCTGAGTGCTCAACGTTGCGGCCTTGGTTGTCGACAGCTTTTTCAATGCGGCCTTTCGCGTCACGGTCGATAGTCACGTCAGTTGGAGCAATCCACTCTTTCGTGCCTTTCTCGTTCGTGTGGTAGAACGCGTCAGCTAGAACCATGCCTTGACATAGAAGTTGCTTGAACGGTTCATCAGATGTCACGTAACCCGCATCACGAAGAAGCTTGTGGAAGAAGCGAGAGTAAAGCAGGTGCATACATGCGTGCTCGATACCACCAACGTATTGGTCAACTGGCAACCAGTAGTTTGCTTTCTCTGGATCTAGAATATCGTCAGCTTGTGGTGAACAGTAACGTGCGTAGTACCATGAAGACTCCATGAACGTATCGAACGTATCAGTCTCACGAAGAGCAGGTTCGCCATTGAATGTTGTTTCAGCCCAAGATTTGTCAGCTTTGATTGGGCTAGTAACGCCATCCATTACCACGTCTTCTGGAAGAATGACTGGCAGTTGGTCTGCTGGTACTGGGTGAACTTCACCGTCTTCAGTGGTTACCATTGGGATTGGAGCACCCCAGTAACGCTGACGAGATACACCCCAGTCACGTAGACGGAAGTTTACTGTTTTCTTACCTTTGCCTTCAGCTTCCAGTTTCGCAGCGATTGCATCGAATGCTTCTTGGAACGCAAGACCGTCGAATTCTCCAGAATCGAACAGTACACCTTTCTCAGTGTAAGCCGCTTCAGACACATCTAGCTCTGAACCATCTTCTGGTTTGATTACTGGGATGATATCGATGCCGTACTTAGTTGCGAATTCGTAGTCACGCTGATCGTGAGCAGGAACCGCCATTACAGCACCTGTGCCGTAATCCATAAGAACGAAGTTAGCTACGTAAACAGGAACAACACGACCGTTAAGAGGGTGGATAGCCGTTAGGCCAGTATCCATACCTTTCTTTTCCATCGTTGCTAGTTCTGCTTCAGCCACTTTGGTGTTACGACACTCTTCAACGAATGCTGCAAGCTCAGGATTGTTCTTAGACGCTTTCTCTGCAAGTGGGTGACCTGCAGCGATACCAACATAAGAAACACCCATTAGTGTGTCTGGGCGAGTTGTATAAACTTCTAGTGGCGCTTCTTCACCGTTAACAGCGAAAGATAGCTCTACACCTTCAGAACGACCGATCCAGTTGCGCTGCATGGTCTTAACCATTTCAGGCCAACCTTCAAGGTTGTCTAGATCGTCTAGTAGCTCTTGAGCGTACTCAGTGATCTTAATGAACCACTGTGGAATCTTCTTTTGTTCTACTGGAGTATCACAACGCCAGCAGCAACCGTCTTCTACTTGCTCGTTAGCAAGAACCGTTTGGTCGTTTGGACACCAGTTAACAGAAGAAGTCTTCTTGTAAACTAGGCCTTTTTCGTAAAGCTTAGTGAAGAACTCTTGTTCCCAACGGTAGTACTCTGGAGTACATGTTGCGAATTCACGTTTCCAGTCGTAACCAAAGCCTAAAAGTTTAAGCTGGTTTTTCATGTATTCGATGTTTTCGTAAGTCCACGGAGCAGGCGCTGTGTTGTTTTTTACAGCTGCGTTTTCTGCTGGTAGGCCGAATGCATCCCAACCGATTGGCTGCATTACGTTTTTGCCTTGTAGACGTTGGAAACGAGATACCACATCACCGATGGTGTAGTTACGCACGTGACCCATGTGCAGTCGGCCACTTGGGTACGGGAACATAGAAAGACAGTAGAATTTTTCTTTGTTTGGGTCTTCACTTACAACGAAAGTCTCGCTGTCATCCCAGTGTTGTTGAACCTTTTGTTCAATCTCTTGCGGGTTATATTGTTCTTGCATCGATGGTATCCGGTTATCTTGGAATTTGTGAGTTCGGTTAGAACAGAATCTTACAGATCGTCATAGAATACCTAAAGGAGCCTAGTACAACAATAGTTATACCCTTCATACTTGCAGTTGCTGCCTAGTAGATGGCGTAATTTTCACTGAATTTCGCAGGGCAACTATACTTAAGAGTATGAATTGCATTTGTTTGTGAGCGGGAGTGCATTGCGGCACATCCGTTTGCCCGCGTAAAAGTTGGTTATCTTAAGGAGGTCGTTATGCCGAAGAAAAAAGCACTCTATGAAGAAGTCGTCGAAGAGGTGATAGAAACGCTGAAGCATAGTCCTGAAGAGCTTAACAACAAAATCGAAACGTCAGGTAAGTATGCGAAAGCAGCCAATGACATGACCAAAGATGAGCTCTCATTAATCTCGGCCTATGTGAAGTCGGACTTAAAAGAGTTTTCCGAAAGTTATGAAGAGAGTAAAGGTGGTCCATTTTATTTGATGATCACAGACTCTATTTGGCAAGGGCTGTTGGACATCACTGATCGCACTAAGGTGGAATGGGTTGAATTGTTCCAAGACTTAGAACATCAAGGGTTGTATCAAGCAGATGAGGTTATCGGGCTCGGGACGCTTGTCTGTGATGAGTGTGGACATCAAACCGAATACAACCACCCGACCAATATCATTCCATGTATCAAATGTGGGGCGACAGGGTTTAGCCGTAAAGCACTTAAGCCGTAAACACTTAAGTCGTAAACACTATAGCTATAGCACCATCAACTTTACACCGCAGTAATAAAAAAGGGTTGACCCAATCAGCCAACCCTCAAATCACTTTCTTCGAATCTAGCTCTTTGGCTTTCTAATTACCCAGCCAATCACCAAGCTGAGCATCGCCCAGATATACAGTGGCCAAGTACCAACTGCGTGAAAAGGCGTTTGCCCATCAGTTGAAATGAGATCAGCTTTTAATACGGCCGTTTCAAACTGAGGTATTTGCTTGATGATGTTGCCTTTGTAATCGGTTACTGCCGTTACACCATTGTTGGTCGAGCGAATAACGGGCTTACCAAGCTCCAGAGCACGCATCTGTGCGATTTCCATATGTTGCAGTGGGCCAATCGAACGACCAAACCACGCATCGTTAGAGAGTGTTAAAATAAAGTCCGTCTCATCAGTCACGCTTTGTCTAACTTGATCATTAAAGACGATCTCATAACACAACGCAGGCGCTAAGTGACGGCCATTTGCCACGATGTTTGGTTGAACAAAATCGCCACGGCTAAATGATGACATCGGCAAGTTGAAGAACGGTGCCAATGGGCGCAAGATATCTTCAAACGGCACAAACTCACCAAACGGCAATAGGTGATGTTTATGGTAGCGTTCGTCTGGATCGTAGCTGTATTCACCGTATGGATTGACACCTAGAGAAAGAACGCTGTTGTAGTACTTCTTATCTTCAGACTGATTGAGTACGCCAGTGATGATTGAGCTGTTGTTCATCTTCGCTGCGCTATCTAAGTTACGTAAGAAAGATGGAATCTCAACTTCGAATGCTGGAATAGCGGCTTCAGGCCAAATGATGATATCAGCATCCCAGTTTTCTCTGCTTAGGTCGGTGTACTTCATCATCGTAGGCCAGCGGTGGCTTGGTAGCCATTTACTGTCTTGATCTACATTGCCTTGAATCAATACCACTGAGGTTGTTTTTTCAGGGTTCGGTGTCACCCAATCGATATTTCGAATGCCAAAACCTGCACTGAATACGATCGCAGGGATGATGCCAACACTCCATGCTTTATTGATAACCATATAAGCGAGTGCAGATGCAGAGACAATGACTGCCAGAGTAATTAACTCGACGCCGCCAATCGGTGCAAACGAGCCTAGTGGAGAATCGATTTGGCTGTAGCCAAGCCAAAGCCAAGGAAAGCCCGTCATTACCCAACCACGCAGCCAATCACTGATTAACCACAATGCAGGAGCTGCGAGGAAAAAGCGGCTTAGGTTATTAGCAGGGAAGTACTTGTTTAAGCTCCAGGTAAATAGGCCTGAATAAACCGCTAGGTAGCCAATGAGCAAAGCCATTAAAAACAGGTTGGCTGCCAGTGGCATGCCGCCAAAATGATCGATGCTGACGTATACCCAGCTGATACCTGTTGCGAATTGGCCTAAACCCCATCCGTAGCCAATCCAAAGCGCACTTTTAGGAGAACGGTTGTGGATCAGTAACAGCAACAAAGCTGGGCTGAGAATAGCAAGAGGCCATATAGAGTATGGAGCGAATGAAAGGGTGGTTATAGCGCCAACAAAAACGGCCGCTAGCGGCCGTAATAGGCGATGAATAAAGGTCTTAGTCATCTAATTTCTGTCATCTCTTTAGAGAGAAGTTGTTATTCTTCGATAGTCGGAAGAGGTTGTTCGTCAGGTATCGTTACCTGTAGCTGAATCACACGACGGTTATCTGCAGACGTAATTTTGAAATGGTAGTTTTCGATTTCTACAATTTCGCCACGAACTGGCAGGTGACCGAGTGCTGTCATAACCATGCCGCCTACCGTATCCACTTCATCGTCACTAAAGGCAGTGTTAAACGTATCGTTGAACTCTTCAATAGTGGTTAAAGCTTTAACAGAGAAAGTATGCTTGCTCAGCTTACGAATATCTAGCTCTTCTTCATCGTCGAACTCGTCTTCAATTTCACCAACGATTTCTTCGAGGATATCTTCAATGGTTACCAGGCCAGAAACTCCGCCAAACTCATCGACAACGATAGACATGTGGTAGCGCTCTTCTTGGAACTCTTTGAGTAGGCGATCAACACGCTTACTTTCAGGAACAACCACGACTGGGCGAATCACTTGTTCGATATCAAATGGGGCACTTTCTGAACCCAAATACTTAAGTAGGTCCTTCGCTAATAGAATGCCTTCAACATGGTCTTTATCTTCACTGATCACTGGGTAGCGAGAGTGTTGAGCATCAGTAATAAGCGCAATCAATGTATCTAAATCATCGGTGCGTTCAACTGTAACCATTTGAGAGCGAGGCAGCATGATATCGCGTACTCGCATCTCTGAAATTTCCATTACACCCTCGAGCATGTCGCGCGTGTCGTGGTCAATTAGGTCATTAATTTCTGAGTCGCGGATTACATCTACGAGCTCTTGGCGATCTTTAACTTCACCTTGAAATAGTTGGCCTAGGCGTTCAAAGAAGGACTTTCTACTCGGACCTTCAGATTTTTTACTTCCCTCAGAAGTGGGGGGGTTACCTTCGTTCATGATTTCTCAAAAAATAACGCTATCAGAAGTGTGATAGCACACGTTACAACTCAGATTCCTGCGAAAATCACAGGTTCGATGAGTTATTGTTTCTCTGCAACCTACTTTACTAGAATCGATTTACTTTTCTAGAATATACGGGTCTTCAAACCCCATAGTTTGCATGATTTCTGTTTCGAGTGACTCCATCTCTTCAGCTTCATCATCTTCGATATGATCATAACCTAGCAGATGCAGACTGCCATGTACAACCATATGAGCCCAGTGTGCTAGCAGAGGCTTACTTTGCTCTTCTGCTTCTTTTTCGACAACTTGGCGGCAAATAATGAGGTCACCCAGTAGATCTAATTCCACTCCTGGTGGTGTTTCAAATGGGAAAGACAGCACGTTAGTTGGCTTATCTTTTCCACGATAGTCATGATTGAGCTGGTGGCTTTCTTGTGTATCAACAATACGAACCGTCAACTCGGCGTTCTTTTGAAACTGAGGAATTGTCTTGTCTAACCAAAGTTGAATATCTTGCTCAGTTGGAAGACCTTGCTCATTTTCGACTGCTAATTGCAGGTCTAGTTCAATAGACATCTATTTATCACCTTGTTCTGCAATGACAGAGCTATTTTGTGTTGCTAATTGTGTCGTAACAGCTTGTTGAGCCTCAAGAAGCTTGGCCTCGCGTTCTTCACGCTTACGTTGTTCAAACTCTTTGCGCTCTTTCTGGTCTTTTGCTTCCCACTTCTCGTACGCGTTGACGATACGAGCAACCACAGGGTGGCGAACGACGTCTTCAGACATGAAGAAGTTAAAGCTAATATCATCCACTTCACTGAGCACTTCAGTTGCGTGGCGTAGGCCTGATTTTGCACCACGAGGTAAATCGATTTGAGTGATGTCACCTGTGATCACAGCGCGAGAGTTAAAACCGATACGGGTTAAGAACATTTTCATCTGCTCTACCGTGGTGTTTTGGCTCTCATCAAGAATGATAAACGCATCATTCAATGTACGACCACGCATGTAAGCCAGTGGCGCAACTTCAATCACGTTACGTTCAATCAGCTTCTCAACTCGCTCAAAGCCAAGCATTTCAAACAGTGCATCGTAAAGCGGACGCAAATATGGGTCTACTTTTTGGCTTAAATCACCCGGTAGGAAACCAAGCTTCTCACCAGCTTCAACAGCAGGACGAGTCAGTAGGATTCGACGAACTTCTTGACGTTCAAGTGCGTCAACCGCAGCCGCAACAGCTAAGTACGTTTTACCAGTACCAGCAGGTCCAATACCAAAAGTGATGTCATGAGTGACCATGTTCATTAGATATTGTGCTTGGTTTGGCGTGCGAGGTTTGATAACGCCTTTTTTAGTCTTAATGGTCACTTCTTTGCCGTAGTCGATTTCAGACTCGACGTGTTGCTCCAAAATACCAGACTCAGTGACCGCCAGATGCACTTGCTCTGGTTCGATATCGATTATGTTGCCTTTAACTGGAGCCGTTTCAACATAGAGGTGTTTGATGATGTCTAAAGCGGCGGCTGTAGTGTGAGGCTTACCGACAATCGTGAAAAAGTTGCTACGGTAATTAATCTCAACACCCAGACGACGCTCAAGATGCTTGATGTTGTCGTCAAATGGTCCGCATAAACTTGCCAAGCGCTTGTTGTCTGCTGGCTCTAGATTTATCTCTAAGGTAACGATTTTATTGCTCAAATTAGCCTCTCATTTTGTGCCACTCACTCTTAAATATAAAAAAGAGCAAAAAGCCCGATTTAGACCGGGCTTTTGATGGTGATATCCCTATTTCTAAGATGGTCACTTAGTTAGGTAATTTCAAGCTTTGTGTTTGCGCTTTGTGCTCAAACAGTTGTATTGCCTATGGCGTAAATGTCGCTACACCTAGCTCGTCTTCACGTTTTGTTTTTTCCATCATTTCTGCTGGAGTCATTACAACGCGTAGACCCATGTCTTTTTCTGTGCGAACTAGCTCACCACGTAGTGAGTTAGTGTAAACCTCAGTGATCTTCACATCTACAAACTGACCGATTAGGTCAGCTGAACCTTCGAAGTTAACAACACGGCTGTTTTCAGTACGGCCACGAAGCTCCATTAGGTTCTTTCTTGAAGGGCCTTCAACAAGAATACGCTGCTCTGTGCCTAGCATTAGACGAGAGAAACGCATAGCTTGTGTGTTTACTGTTTGTTGCAGTTCGTACAGACGATCTTTTTTCTCTTGTGCAGGTACATCACATGGGTAATCTGCCGCTGGCGTACCTGGACGTGGAGAGAAAACAAAGCTGAAGCTCATATCGAAATCAACTTCTTTAATTAGCTTCATTGTATCTTGGAAGTCTTGCTTAGACTCACCAGGGAAACCAACAATAAAGTCAGAGCTGATTTGAATGTCAGGACGAGCTTTACGCAGTTTACGGATAATAGATTTATACTCGATAGCCGTATGTGGACGCTTCATCATCGTAAGAATACGGTCACTACCACTTTGTACTGGTAGGTGAAGGAAGCTCACTAGTTCAGGGGTATCTTTGTAAACTTCAATGATGTCGTCACCAAACTCAAGTGGGTGGCTTGTTGTGAAACGAATACGGTCGATACCGTCGATAGACGCAACTAGGCGAAGGAGCTCTGCAAATGTGCAGATGTCACCTTCGTGAGTAGGGCCTCGGAATGCGTTTACGTTTTGGCCTAGCAGGTTTACTTCACGTACGCCTTGCTCTGCAAGTTGTGCAACTTCGAATAGCACATCATCCATTGGACGACTAACTTCTTCACCACGAGTATATGGAACAACGCAGTAAGTACAGTACTTAGAACAACCTTCCATGATAGAAACGTAGGCTGTTGCGCCGTCTGCTTTTGGCTCTGGCAGGTTATCGAACTTTTCGATCTCTGGGAAAGAGATGTCCATTACTGGCTTTTCGTTAGACAGTGATGACTTAATCATCTCTGGTAAACGGTGTAATGTTTGTGGGCCAAAGATAACGTCTACGTAAGGTGCACGTTGACGAATGTGATCACCTTCTTGAGTCGCTACACAGCCACCCACACCGATCACCACACCTTCTTTTTTATCTTTAAGCGTTTTCCAACGACCAAGCTGGTGGAATACTTTTTCTTGCGCTTTTTCGCGGATAGAACAAGTATTCAATAGTAGTACGTCTGCTTCCTCAGGTACTTCAGTTAGCTCATAGCCATTTGCAGCGTTAAGCAGGTCGGCCATTTTTGATGAATCATATTCATTCATCTGACAGCCCCAAGTTTTAATTAGCAGTTTCTTACTCATTATATGTTCGCTCGATCGTTAGTTTAATTTAAGGGAGCAAATCGCCCATTATTCATCCGCTAGCTCCGTTCGTCATAATTCGGTATTCAATTTTATGACAGGCTCTAGCGGCAAGCGGCGTATTGTACTGGTTTCAAAACCGACTGACTAGTAGTCTGAACAAATCTCTTATGTAGTGGTTTTTATTATCGTTAACGCCATATGCCATAAGGGATAACCCTTCTTTCGAATAAGGTTTTTGGTTACAAGTTCGTTATGAAAAAGTACAATCAAAAACAGTCAAAGAATCAAACTGATAAGTACAAAATATGAACAGTTACGATATTGTAGTCGTCGGTGGCGGCATGGTTGGTGCAGCAACAGCAATCGGTTTTGCAAAGCAAGGTCTGAGTGTTGCGGTGATCGAAGGTTTTGCCCCACAAGCTTTTGATGAGTCGCAAGCGATGGACATTCGTGTGTCAGCGATTTCTCAAGCATCGGTCGATTTGCTTGAAGATCTTGGTGCATGGCAAAGTATTGCAGCGATGCGCGTCTGTTCTTACAAGCGATTGGAAACTTGGGAACATCCAGAGTGTCGTACTCGGTTTGATGCAGCATCACTGGACCTTCCTCGTTTGGGCTATATCGTTGAGAATCGATTAATCCAATTGGGTTTATGGGCTCAGTTTGATGCCTACGACAATCTCGAACTGTTATGTCCAGAAAAGCTCGATGAGATTGAGTTTGGTGAGACCAATATAGTCAAGCTTCAGTCGGGTACTCAGTTGTCAGCGAAGTGGGTGGTTGGCGCTGATGGCGCAAATTCAGCCGTCCGTCAGCAAGCAGGGATTGGTATTACGGCTTGGGATTACCGACAGCACTGCATGCTTATCAACGTAGAAACAGAACAGCCTCAGCAAGATATTACTTGGCAGCAATTTTTACCAAGTGGTCCTCGTTCATTTTTGCCTTTGTGTTCTCTAGTCTCTGACGATCAAGAAGTCGGACAGGGCTCGTTAGTTTGGTATGATTCTCCACTGCGTATTAAGCAACTGTCAGCAATGCCCCCTGAAAAACTACGTAATGAAGTACTTACTCACTTTCCTAAAGAGTTAGGTGATATCAAAGTTTTGAACACGGGTTCTTTTCCTCTGACACGACGTCATGCTCAATCATACTCAAAGAATAACTGTATTTTAGTCGGGGACTCTGCACATACGATTAACCCTCTAGCAGGGCAGGGTGTTAACTTGGGTTTTAAAGATGTGGCAGCACTATTGGATATCACCCAAGAGAAAGGTGAATTGAATCAATCTGTGGCGAGACGCTATGAAGTGATCAGAAGAGGTGACAATCTAATGATGCAAAGTGGCATGGACTTTTTCTACAAAACGTTTAGCAATGACATTGGCCCACTTAAGTTTGTGCGAAATGCAGCACTAAAGCTAGCAGAAAACTCAGGGCCGATTAAATCACAGGTGCTTAAATACGCTTTAGGGTTGTGATTGGTTAGTCCAAATTATCTAATTATAAAAGAAGGAGAGCTGAGGCTCTCCTTTTTTGATCTCGTGATAGTGCTTAGTGCTATTGCGTCACACAAACAGGCGCATCAATGGCTAAAGAGCATCCAGTATGAATGAGGGAGCCATCCTCAATATTTCGTTTGAATGACGTGAGGTTGTTGGAATGCTGATTAGCGGAGATAAGCCATTGGCCGTCATTAGTGATATGAAAGTCGCGAGGGAACTTACCTTCAACATCGTAACTATCCATAAAAATGAGCTTTTGAGTGACGGAGTCTATTCTAAAACAACTGATTCTGGATTGATGTCGGCAAGACACATAAAGGAATTGCTCATCTGGCGATAGCTTAATCGCAGCTGCGGCTTCTCCCTTCTCCATATTAGGCAATGCATCAATCTCTTCCACTACATTCCAAATGCCTAAAGACTTTTCTAAAATCAATATTGTTTCAGAGAGCTCACACACCACATAGGCTCTATCTTCAGCTTGATTAAAGATTAAGTGACGAGGTCCATTCCCTGTACGCACTTTGATAGATTGCATTGGCTCATCAAGGAATTCTTCTTGCTCTTCGTCAAAGCAATAGAAGTTGATTCGATCGGCTCCGAGATCGACGGTGACAAACTGCGGAGAGTTCTTTAGGAAAAGGCTTTGATGAGCATGTGGGCCAGTTTGTCTTTCTGCATTAGGTCCAGAACCAACCATTTTGATTGTTTTGAGCCGTTTATCGATATTGCCATTGATACTTAAACTAAAGATATCGAATGTCCCTGATGAATATTGCGATGTAATAGCAAACTTATTGTGGGGATCTATCGTGATATGACAAGGGTGATCTCCTGAGATTGGCCCAGTATTTGACGCTATTGTTGAATCAGAATTCGGTATATGAATCAGTTGTGGTTGCATCTTTTGGTCAACTTCAGAAGCTGTGTAGACCCCCAACTTTGTCGTGGTAATAAACGAGGGATTAGTGCAGGCCGCTATAAGCTTTAAAGGCAACAGCGTTCCCGTTTCTAGATCTAACTGAGTTTGATATACACCTTGGCTATTACTTGGAGAATCTGTGTAGCAACCGATCGTTAAAGGGAGGGTTTTCATGGGCAGTCATACTCAGTTAGGAAATGGAGCAGACATTGTCTAATAAAATTGTAGTAAAAGTGAGGTTATAGGAGAGAATACTTGGTGACTTGGCTTGCAGATTTACATATTCCAGATAAAACAAAACCCAGCTAAAAAGCTGGGTTCTATTCAATGATGGTGCGGTCGGAGAGACTTGAACTCTCACACCTCTCGGCGCCAGAACCTAAAT